>DATJIP010000076.1:0-12025 GCA_035493235.1 Steroidobacteraceae bacterium | reverse complement strand
TGCACGACTTCGGCCCAGTTGTCGTGTCCCGTGCGGCGTCGGTGGACGTGCGCCGATTGTAGTGCCGCTTCGAGCTGAAAGCGGCCGATCGTCCCGAGCGCGCTCGCGCGATACAGCACGCTCTCGGCTTCGTCGATCATCGGCGCGTTCCACAACGCTGGATCCTGCTCGGCGAACGGCACGTATTCGTCGGCGGCATTGCGTCTAGCGGGTCGTCGCGCTTGCGCATGCAGCATCAACGCGAGCAGACCGAGCGCTTCTGCTTCCTGCGGCAACAGCTCGACCACGAGTCTCGCAAGGAACAGCGCTTCGCTCGTCAGATTGCGACGGATCGTGTCCGTGCCGCTCGCATCGGTCCAGCCTTCGGCAAAGGCTGCGTAGATCGCGTCCAGCACGGTGTCGAGTCGATGCGGCAGCTCTTCACGTTCGGGAATCGAGAACGGGATGCCGGCCTGCTGGATCTTCTCTTTCGCTCGCGACAGCCGCTTGCGCATCGCAGCCGGCGACACGAGGAAAGCAGATGCGATCGTCTCGCCATCCAACCCGAGTACGACCTGCAACATCAGCGGCGCACGGATCCCGGCTTCGATCGCTGGATGCGCGCACGCGAACAATAATGCGAGCCGCTGATCTGGGATCTGCATGTCTTTCTCCGCTTGCGCGGCCGCGTCTTCCAGGCCCTCGGCGAGAATCTGCAGTTGTGTGCTCGCGGCTTCGCCGGTCTGGCGGCGGCGGACACTGTCGATGAGCTTGCGCCGCGCGACAGTGAGCAGCCAGCCTTCGGGATTCTTCGGGCAGCCGTTCGTCGGCCAATCGACGAGCGCCGAAGCGAACGCTTCCGCGAGCGCATCCTCGGCCGCGGCGACATCCCGCGTGCGCGCCGCGAGGAAGGCGACGAGCTTGCCGTAACTGCGACGCGCCACCGCGTCGGCAGTTTTTCGAGCGTCGTCGCCTTCAGCGAAGCTCATGAGCGCCGGCTCAGGCCATCTGCCAGACCGGGCGGACTTCGACGACGCCGTGACTCGCCGCGGGGCAGCGCGAGGCCCAGGTGATGGCGGAGTCGAGATCGGGCACGTCGATCAGGTAATAGCCGCCGACCTGCTCTTTGGTATCCGCGTACGGACCGTCGAGCACCTGCGTCTTGCCGTTGGCGACGCGCACGGTGGTCGAGTTGGCGGACGGCTTCAGGCGGTTGGAGCCGAGGAAGGCGTTGGCTTTCCGTAGCGCCTCGCCGTAAGCCATGTAGGCGGCGACGCCTTGCTGTTGCTGTTCAGGGCTCATCTGGCCCCAGCCGGACTCATTCACGTGAAGGACAAGAAGGTATTGCATCGAAGTTCTCCGTCAGGTCGTCGGCGGGCACCATGCTTCGCCTGCAGTAGTGACGGGCAGCGAAGCGGGAATTGGACTGGGTGCGTGCGAATCTCGGCATTTTGGGCCAAAACAGGCGTCCGTGGGCCAGCGTGCGACAGGCACGCTGAGAGTCATGAATGGATCTCACCCGTGGATGCCCAATTTGGGTATATTCATACCCACTATGGGTATGAAGAAAAAGGCCGCGGCCAAGCCCGCGGCCGCTCCGGCACTGAGCATGGCTGATGCGCTGTTCTCGGGAACCCAGCAACGCGTGCTCGGGTTGCTTTTCGGTCAACCGATGCGGAGTTACTACGCGACCGAGCTGATCTCGCTGGCGGGAATCGGATCGGGCGCTGTTCAGCGCGAACTGGCGCGACTCGAACTCAGCGGGCTCGTGAAGGTACGTGCAGTCGGAAACCAGAAGCACTATCAGGCAAACGGGGACGCGCCGCTGTTCGCCGAGCTGTGCGGCATTGTGCAGAAGACGTCAGGGCTCGCCGATCCATTGCGGGAAGCACTTCGACCCTTCGAGTCGCGGATCGAGGCGGCGTTCGTGTACGGCTCAGTCGCGAAGGGACGGGACACTGCGAGCAGCGATGTCGATGTCATGCTGATCAGCGACGACCTGACATACGGCGACGTTTTTGCGGCGCTGGAGGATGTCCGTGGGCGGCTGGGCAGGGAAGTCCACCCAACGATTCTTTCAAGGAGGGAGTTGGCCAAGCGCATGAAGGCCGAGAGCGCATTCGTGACGCGCACGCTGTCGCAAGCCAAGGTCTGGCTGTTCGGAGGCAAGGATGCCCTCGGCGTTGGAGAATCTCTGCGGTCCGAATAGGCCGCTCAAGGCGGAGGTATCGGATGCGCGCGAATTCGCGGGCTGGTGCGCGCTGCCGAGTCTCGATTGAACGACGCAAAGAACAGGGCGCTCGCCCTGGAAAGCCGATTCGATCTGGCGTACAACGCCGCGCACGGACTGTGTCTGGCCGCGCTTCGCTGGCATGGCTACCGCGCCAATCATCGATACATCGTCTTCCAGGTTCTGCGGCATACTCTGGGCCTCGGGCCCGCTGTCTGGCGTGTCCTTGCCAGGTGCCACGACATCCGCAACCTGGGTGAGTACGAAGGCGATCTGAATGTCGACGAGCAATTACTCGGCGATCTGCTCGAGGCTTGCAACGTCGTTGCTGCCAGAGTCGATGCACTAGCCCGTTAGGCAATGGCCGAAACCATGAATGCCGTCATTCAAACCGCACGCCTTGCAGTCCGCGATTTCACCGTGCATGACTACGACGCCGTGCATCAGTACGCCAGCGATCCTGAAGTGACGCGCTACACCGCCTTCGGGCCGAATACTCCGGAGCAGACCAAGGGGTTTCTGCAGCTCGTGTCCGGCGAGGCGTCGCTGGAGGACCGCGCGAATTACAGCTTCGCTCTCATCCACAAGGACACGAACGCGCTGATCGGCAGCTGCGGCCTCATGCGCAGCGACACCAACGGCCCGCAGTACAGCTTCGGTTACGTGCTGCGCAAGGATCGATGGGGTCAGGGCCTTGCGTCAGAGGCAACCGCGGCGCTCGTGAAGTTCGGCTTCGACGAGCTGCGCGCTCATCGCTTGTGGGCGCACGTGTTTGTCGGGAACACGTCGTCAGAGAAGGTCTTGCAGAAGCTCGGCTTCAGGTACGAAGGCTGCAAGCTGCAGTCGTTCTTCGTGCGCAACGCGTGGCACGATCTGCAGACGTTCGCGATGCTTCGGACCGAGTGGGAGAACCGGGCAAGGTGAGCCCGAGCGTCTACTCGCCGTAGACGCCTTCCTGAATCAGCTCGGCAAGCTGCTTCGCCAGACCATCAAACAGCTCGCCGACGTCGACTTGCTCGCCGTCCTCGATGCGCTTCGAGATCATCGTCATCGGAAACACCAGCAGGCTCGATTCCTTGTAGCGGATCGCGGGGTCGCGGCCGAACTCGTCTTCGACCATCCACCAGTCGTAGTCCGGGAATTCATTCAGGAACGCCCGACCGAACGCGAGACCGAGCGCTTGCAGCGTGTAGGTCGCTTCGGGCTCGACGAGGCCTTGATCGAGCACGCGTTGGATGAGCTCGAGATCGTTGCGTGACCCGTCGAGGTCGGCACCGAGCGCCTGCTCGATGACCTGCCCGGCGTGGACCACGCCCATCGCGATGTTCTCGATGTCTTTCTCGTTCGGCGGTTCGATCTTCTGGTCGGGCACAAGTCACCGATGACGACGGGTGTCGGGGCAGAAATGTTAGCAGCACTAGCAGATTGGCTACGTGCTGAGATGAGCAATTTCTGGGTGGACGCCGAGGTAATTGGAAGATGCTCGGCCGGTCTATTGGTTAGGCTCGAATGCTCAGGGAACGTGTGACGCGAAGCCAGGGAGTCGCATGACGGCGGAGGGTGAATTGGAGTTTCAGCCCGGCTCTCGTGGCCGCGTTCTGCGCAACCTTCTTGGCATCACCCAGGTGCGAGAAATGGAGGTGGCTGAAACCCAGGCGCTGTTCGTCGCGCAGGCCGACGCGCGCAGGATGTACGGTTCGGGTCACCGCTTCACGTCAGCCGACATTCGTCGACTGCACAGAATGTGGTTGGGCGAGATCTACCCGTGGGCTGGCAACTACCGGACCGTGAACATCGGCAAGGGCGGATTCCAGTTTGCACACGCTCCACTGATTTCGCGGCTCATGGCCGTGTTCAGCAAAGAAGTGTTGCGCCGGCACACGCCGTGCGGGGTTGCTGCAGACATTGCTGTCGCCAGGTCGTTGGCGGAGGTGCACGCAGAGCTAATCCTCATCCATCCCTTCCTCGACGGGAACGGGCGGCTGGCGCGCTTGCTGGCCGTGTTGATGGCAGCTCAGGCGGGGATCAACCCGCTCAGGTTGAGTGCCTTAGCGGGCAGGGGGAAGCGAACGTATGTACAGGCTATCCAGACGGCGATGAGCCGGGATTACAAGCCGCTCGAGTCGCTTTTTTCTTCCGCAATCGACGGTCCTTGGCGACACGTTCCCGCCAGTACCTGACGAAGTCCGCCATGGTTTTCGGCCAGTACGTGCGCCTCCCTTCGGCGAAAGGATGATGAATGCCTTCGATTGCCGAGTTTTCCTTTACGGATTTGCGCAATTCCCGTTCTGCACGAGTCAGTCCCATGCGCGCATGATATGTCACGGCCAACACCTCGAGATGTTCAAAATGATCAATTTGATCGAACCGGCTGATCTATCTACCATGGCGGCCGTCCCCATCTCGGAGCCGGCCATGGAAACGATCGCTGCGGCAGATGCCAAGACCAACTTCGGCGCATTGCTCGACAAAGCGCAGCGCGGTCCCGTCACGATTTCGAAAAACGGTCGCGCGGTCGCGGTGATCATGTCGGCGGAGGCCTATCGCGAGGAGCAAGAGTTGAAGCTCGAGGTGCTGAGGCGTGAGATCCAGAAGGGTCTGGATTCCATGAAGCGGGGCAAGCTGGTGACGCCCGAGCGGGCATTTGCCGCGTTCCGGAAAGAGCTCAAGAAGAAATGAGCCGCTATGTCCTCACGCCTCTAGCCGTTGAGGATCTCCGGGAGATTGCTCGCTATACAGAGAAGCAGTGGGGCGCGATACAAACCGAAAGTTACGGTGAGGAGCTGGAACTCGCCCTCCAGCAGCTCAGTCTTGCTCCGGAAGTAGGCAAAAAGCGCGACGCGATCGCGCTGGGTGTACGGTCCTTTCGAGTGGCTCAACATGTCGCGTTCTATCTCATTCGGAGGAATGAGATCAGGATCCTGCGCATCCTGCATCCACGCCGAAACGCAAACGAGGCATTCGAAGACAGCGAATGAAGGTAGACTCGCGCCCATGCGGCGCTCACTTCCGGCAATCATTGCTTGCTTCGTCGCGCTGCTGTTGGCTGGTGGTCTGACCGAGGCCGCGCCGACGCCCGGCTGCAAGCTCAGCCTGAGTGAACTCACAGAACTCGAAACCTCGCTCAAGCGCGAAATCAAAATCCCGTTCGATGCAAGCGCGAACCCGCTCAAAGGCTGCGATATCACACAGCCGGCGGTCGAGGCGGCCAAGCGGGCGGGCAAGCCGAGCATTGCGATCTTCGTATTCGATGTCACAAGCACCGGTCGCGTCGTGGGCTTGCAGCTGATCGGGAAGAAGACGCCCTGGGCTGAGGTCGCTCAGGAGGAAGTCTCGCAGTGGGTGTTCGAACCGCTGGTCGAAGGAGACGTTGGGATCACGCGCGTCGGTGTGACTGCAGCGGTGATCGCTGAGGTTGAAGGTCGCGGACACTCGTGCGGCCAGGCGCAGTCGCCGGTCAAGGCGGATTTCGAAGTGCGCGTCTGCGCCTCGCACTAAGAGCAGTCGTTGGACAAGTTCGACCGTATCTTCCAGCTCCACTCGATCCTTGCGAATCGACGTACGCCCATCGACGTCGACAGCCTGATGGCGAGGCTCGAATGCTCACGCGCGACGTTGTATCGAATCGTGCAGTCCATGAAGGACTACCTGAACGCGCCGATCGAGTTCGATTCGGATCGCGGCGGCTTCATATATAAGAGAGCGCCTGGCGAGGAGAGCTATGAGCTGCCGGGCCTGTGGTTCTCGCCGGCGGAGCTGCAGTCGCTTGCGGTCATGCAACGGATTCTTCGCGATCTCGGCGGCGGATTGCTCGCCGAGCAGGTGTCGGCGATCACCAAGCATCTGAATCAACTCGTGCAGCATCGTCGATTGAACCTCGGCGAAGCGGCGGCACGGATCAGATTTCCAGGCGTCGCTTCGCGCACGGCAGGCGAGGCGTTTCAGGTTGCAGCTTCGGCGACGCTGCAGCGACGCAAACTCTGGTTCGAATATCACTCGCGCGGTAGCAATCGACAATCGGAGCGCACAGTGTCGCCGCAGCGGCTCACGCATTATCGCGAGGCCTGGTATCTCGATGCGTGGGATGAGGAGAGCAACGAGCTGCGAACGTTCTCGCTCGATCGCGTGCGTCGGGCGAAAGTGCTGGAAGATGCAGCGCTCGATCTGCCCGATGCCGATCTCGATGGTCACTACGCGAGTGCCTACGGCATCTTCGGTGGCAAGGCGGACAAGATCGCGGTGCTGCGCTTCTCAGCGGAGCGCGCGCGATGGGTGGCGGATGAGAACTGGCATCCGGAGCAGCAGGGGAAGTATCTGCAGGATGGTCGGTATGAGCTGCGCATCCCGTACCGCGACGCGCGTGAGCTGGTGATGGATGTCATGCGGCATGGGTCGCACGTGGAAGTGATCGAGCCGGCGGCGTTGCGTGAAGAGGTGCGGCAGCAGCTCGAAGCTGCTGCGCGCCAGTACTCAAAATAGCGTCTATGCGGGTGGGCCGAACCAGGTCGTGAGTGCGTCCGTGAGTCCGGACTGAGCTCGATCTCCTGTCCAGGCCACATATCCGTCGGGTCGAATCAAGACTGCACCGGGTGCAGCGACCGTGCCGAGAGCTGGCAGCTCCCACTTGCCTTCATACCTGGCGTCGATCGACTGAACTCGATCTGCCCATCGAGTGATGTCGAACGCGCCGGGCTCGCCGAAGTTGATCAGCGCCGGTCGGGCTTTGTGCAGCAGAGAGAAGACGCGCAGCGCACCGTTCGCAGTGCTCAGATCGAGATCCGGCATGCGACGCCCGAGCAGCGGATGCCCCTCGCCGAAGTCGTAACGAATGCCCAGACCCGACATCTCGCCGGCAATTCGCTTGCGAGGCTCGTCCATGCCAAGCAGCTCGGCCATCATGCCTCGCAGTGCCTTCGAGCGTTCGTCCGTGCGGCGAAGCGCGACCGCCGCCATCGTGATCTGCAATACACGCGCACCGATTGGATGACGCTCGGCGTGATAGTTGTCGAGCAGACTCTCCGGCGAGATTCCCTTGATGACCTGAGCCAGCTTCCAGCCCAGATTCACCGCATCCTGCACGCCAGTGTTGAGACCTTGCCCACCGTCGGGCGAATGCACGTGTGCAGCATCTCCCGCTAGCAGCACGCGTCGGTCGCGGTACGACGCGGCCTGCCGCGTCATATCGGTGAACCTCGAGAGCGAGCTGGGACTGTGCACTCCATAGTCAGTCCCGTACACGGCGATCAGCGCCTCGCTGAGATCGCGCAGCGTGGGTTCGGTCGTGGACCCGACGTGTTTCTCCGTCACCATGACGCGCATCGGTCCGCCGTCCAGGTACACGATCTCGCCGTTGCGGATCTCGTAGTTCAACTTGCCGATGCCGTGCACGCCGATCTCGTCATTGCGGATGCCGAGAGGCGGCTGTTCGGTCATCTCGACTTCGGCGATGAGCGCGCTGGTCGTCGGATCCCAGCCGGGAAAATCGATGCCGGCTGTCTTGCGAACGCGACTGCGTCCGCCGTCGCAGCCGATGAGATATTGCGCGCGCATCGATCGAGCATCCGACAAACCGATGTCGACGCCCGTGTCGTCCTGCCAGAAGCCCGTCACCTCGCGTCCGCGATAGATCGGCACTCTCAGCTCGCCGAGCCACTCGACGAGGATGCGCTCGATATGGGCCTGCCACAGCCCAAGGGTGTGTGGATGGCGAGTGGGAAAATCACTGAGGTCGAGGCGGATCATCTGGAAGCCGACGACTTGCACCGGCTGTCCCTGCGAGATGAACCGCTCGGCGATGCCGCGCTGATCGAAGACTTCGATCGTGCGTGCGTGCAGGCCGCCGGCGCGTGAGCCGGTGAGATCCTGGCTGGCGCGTCGCTCGATGATTGCGACGTCGATGCCGGCGAGGGCGAGCTCGCCGGCCAATGTCATTCCTGTCGGTCCGCCTCCGGCGATCAGTACTGCGTGGTCAGTCATCCGACTTGCCTCCATGGGTTGAGGAGGCCGGCGATTGAAAAGCAAAGGCGGGGACTTCCCGCAAGCCCGGGGGTCGGGTCTAATGTGAAGGTGGCGAGCGCGCTTATGTTCAGAGCCTCACAGCGCTCGCCGCATCCCGTTTACATATCCGGCAGACATGCGCGACTTGCGACGCACGTCACGCGTCGCGCGGCTGTATTTCCTGTCGCCGTGTAGCGACCTCCGGTAAAAAAAGACTCACGAAGCGCGGGCTTCGCAAGTCACAAGAAGCGGGATACTTCAGATGACGTTTACTTCTCGACGGCTCCGGCTTGCCGGAGCTGGTGTCGGCGCGTTGCTGCTCGTCGCGGCGCTGTTCTGGTTCCAACGCGAACCCGTGAAGCCTGTCGCTCAGCAAGCGACGGTTGCATGGCCGATCTCACCCGATCAGTTGCCGCCGAAGGCTGAAACGCAGCCTCCCAAGCCCGCACAGGTCGCGAAGGCCGAGCGCGCGGACTACATCGTGCAGGCTGCAAGCACCGATCTCGCGCGCCAAGCCGTCGTGAAAGCGGGCGGTCGCGTGACCGGCGATCTCGACATCATTCGCGCTGTCGGCGCATCGCTCGACGCGAACGAGCTCGCAGCGTTGTATGAGAAGCCCGTCGACGGCATGCGCGTCTACGAAGATGCAGCAGTCACCGCGAGCGCGACGAGCGTTCTGCCCGAAACCTACTATCCGCAGGAAGTCGGCGCGACCAATCTGCACAAGGGTGGGCTCACCGGCCGCGGCGTGACCGTCGCAGTGCTCGACTCCGGCCTGTGGCAGGAGAAGGGTCCGCTGGCGAAGACTTCATACGGCAAGGATCAGCGCGTGCTCGCGCAGTACGACGCGATCCAGGGCCGCGCGAATCCGTCCAACTACGACGACGGCTTCGGTCACGGCACGCACATCTCCGCGATCATCGGCAACGCAGCCGTGGCGAGCACCGGCCGCTTCCAGGGCGTCTCTCCCGGCGTCGATCTCGTATCGGTAAAGGCGTTGGACAGCACCGGTGCCGGCCGCTACTTCGATGTGATCCGCGGCATCCAGTGGATCGTCTCGAACAAGACCCGCTACAACATCCGCGTGCTGAACATGTCGCTGAGCGCTCCGGTGCGCTCGCATTACTGGGATGATCCGCTCAATCAGGCCGTGATGAGTGCGTGGGCCACGGGCATCGTGGTCGTCGTCTCCGCAGGCAATGAAGGTCCGTCGCCGATGTCGATCGGCGTGCCGGGCAACAACCCGTACGTCATCACCGTCGGCGCTGTGACGGACAGCTATCGCCCGATGGAGCCGGATCAATATCGGCTCGCGTCGTTCTCGTCGGCTGGTCCGACGTACGAAGGCTTCGTGAAGCCGGAAGTCGTGGCGATGGGCGGACACGTCCGCGCCTATGCGCCGAACACTGGCGCTCTCGCTCGCACTTATCCGCAGTGGGTCGACAGCCGCTTCAACGACTTCACGATGTCTGGCACGTCACAGGCGGCGGCAGTCACCAGCGGTGTCGTCGCGTTGATGCTCGATGTGAATCCGAACCTCACGCCGGATCAAGTGAAGTGCCGCTTGATGGACAGCGCACGTCCCGCCGTGAAATCCGACGGCACGCTTGCGTACTCGGTGTTCCAGCAGGGCGCCGGCCTCGTCAACGCGCAGGACGCGGCGTACAGCACCGCCAACGGTTGCGCCAACGCCGGCCTCAACGTGTTGCTCGACCTCTCGAACATCAAGCACTTCGGCGGCCGTGCGAATCAGGACGCTGACGGCAACTACTACATCATGGCAGTGAGCTCGTCTTCGCAGACTTCGCTGCTCGGCGGCTTGCTGAGCAGCCTCGGCGGCCTGGTCGGCGGACTCGGCCAGACGCTCAAGAACGTCCCGCTGATCGGTGACCTGCTCATCGGCGTCGCGACGCTGCTCGACGGTGAGACCTGGGACGGCAGCCCGCCGGGAGCGACCGGCTACGCCTGGAGCAATGGCTACGCGTGGAGCAACGGCTACGCCTGGAGTAACGGCTATGCGTGGAGCAACGGTTACGCATGGAGTAACGGCTACGCCTGGAGCAACAACGCCACGACGAACAGCACGGGCACCGTCGAGGCCGCGAAGCAGGAGTAGACCGACTCGATGAGAAGGCGCGTGCACAAGTTCGTCGGCGCCTTCCTGGCGATCATCGCGCTCGTCGCAACGGGCGCTGCGCATGCGGCTGCGCCGGTGCCGGACGCGCGGCCGATCTACTTCGAACACCTGACGATGCGCGACGGGCTCTCGCAAAGCACCGTCAATGACGTGCTGCAGGACTCGCAAGGTTATCTGTGGCTCGCAACGGAAAGCGGGCTCGATCGCTACGACGGCTATTCGATTCGCGCCTATCGCCGCGAGCGCGGCAACGAGCACGGCCTGGCGAGCGACTTCATCTGGACGATCGCCGAGGACGCGCACGGCGATCTGTGGCTTGCGACTATCGGTGGCGGCGTCGCTCGCTGGGATCGGCGCACCGATACGTTCCAGCAATTCCGGCACGATCCTGCGAAGCCTGATTCGCTGTCGAGCGATGCTGTACGCACGCTGCTCATCGATGCGCGCGGCAGTATCTGGATCGGCACGGAGCAGGGGCTCGACGTGCTCGATCCGAAGACGGGTGCCGCCAAGCACTTCCGTCACGACGCGGGCAACGCAGGCTCGCTGGCGGGCGATGCTGTGTATGCCCTGTATGTCGATCACGCCGGCAGAATGTGGGTCGGCACCGATGCAGGCTTGAGCCGATACGAGCCTGCGAGCGAGGACTTCGTCAACTACGGAACCGGTGCGAACGGAGCCGGCTTCAGCGACGTGCGTATCCGTGCCCTCCACGAGGATCACGCCGGTGCGTTGTGGATCGGCACGCTCAACGGCGGTCTCAATCGCCTGGATCCCGACACGGGCCGCATTACTTCCTTCCGCCACGATGACAAGGTCGCGGGCTCGCTGAGCAACGACCGCGTCCAGGCCGTCCTCGAAGACGACGCGAAACGCCTGTGGGTGGCGACGCGCGATGGGCTCAACCTGTTCGATCGAGCCGCGGGCAAGTTCGTCCGCTACGGGCGCGAAGAGGACAATCCGCAGAGTCTGCGCAGCCCAAGTGTCACGTCGCTCTATCAGGATCGCGGCGGCGTGCTTTGGGTCGGCACGCGCGATGGCGGCGTGAGCCACTGGAATCCGAACAGCTGGCTGCTCGGCCACTATCGCAGCGCTGCGTTCAGCGGCGTGCCCGTGTTCGCATTCGCCGATGACGGTGCAAATACCGTGTGGGTCGGAACTGCAGCCGGCCTCGTCGAGATCGATACGCGCACGGGTCGCGAGCGCCGCCGCGGACGCGACGACAAGGAGCTTACTCTCGCCGATGAGCGCGTCATGTCGCTGCTGTTCGATCGTCGCGGCGCGCTGTGGATAGGCACGATGACCGGCGGACTGACGCGCGTCGATCCAACTCGGCGCGCGGTGCGCAGCTATCAGAACGTTGAAGGCGATGAAAGCACACTGCCAGCCAATGGCGTGATGTCTCTCTATGAGGACCGCCAGGGCGACGTGTGGGTCGGCACGTTCGGCGGCGGGCTCGCGCTCGTCTCGGGCAAGACCGGTGCGGTGACTCGCTATCCCTTCGGGAGCGACGACTCACTCAGCGATCCGCGCGCCAGTGCGCTTGCCGAGGACACGCGCGGCAATATCTGGATCGGCACCATCGGCGGCGGTCTGAACCTGCTCGATCGCAAGAGCGGTCGCTTCTATCACTTCCGCCGTAATGACACCGATCCGAACAGTCTCAGCGACGACGCAATCTA
>DATJIP010000075.1:0-7425 GCA_035493235.1 Steroidobacteraceae bacterium | reverse complement strand
ACGATGTTGAGCGCCGTCTGAAAAGTCATGCGGGCTTCGGGCGTCTTGCCGATGTCTGCGAACCAGTTGCCCAGGTCGCACAGCCATGGAATGACTCTCGGGTTGCCTTCGCCGTACATCTTCTCTGCGATGCGCACTCGATAGACCATCGCGTCCTGCGCTTCGTGCTGGCGATCGAGCGCATTGAGGCTACCGGCCAGCGTCTTCAGTGCGTCCTGCTGACCCAGATCGAACATTCCAAGCTGTGCGCGCGTGATCGCGACCGCTCGCTGCAGGAGAGGAACCGCGTCGTGATGATGACCGGCTCTGGCGAACGTAGTACCCAAGCCCGTTAGCGGAGCGAGCACTCGCTGGGTATCGCCGCCGCCGTGCTGTTCTGCCGATCGCACGGCCTCGGCATACGCGGCCTCCGCCTGTGTGTACTGATTCGCGTTGAGGTACCTATCGCCCAAGGCGGTCAGCGCGGTTTCGAGTGCCAGCGGATCGCCCTCGGCGGTGGACCTGGCCGCATTGACTCGGGCAAGCGTGGCTTCGATAGTTGGCCGATCGTGCTCAGCGGCGGCCACATCGGCGAAAATCGAGAAGCAGATTGCTAGCGCCGCGACGGCGCTGCGGAGCAGGGAGGAATGAGGAAGGCCCATGGCGCTTGCACGTGTTGCCGTACTCTTATAAACGATTCGCAAAAATAGACAAACCGGAGCTGGACGTGATCAACGGTCGTGGGTTTTGTATCGAGCGTGTCGCGCTGTGCGTGCTTGCGACCGCGTTCGCCACTGACGCGCTCAGCGCTGCGACGCCACCGTTGTTATCGGAACCGACGATCGCGGCACTCGCGAACGAGCTCGACGGCGATCGCGCCAAGCACGACGTAGAAGTGTTCGCGCAATTGCATCGCATGCGTGCCTCCGAGCCGTTTCATCGCGCGACCGAGCACATCGTGGCCGAGTTGCGTCGAGCCGGCTTGACCGAAGTGGAGGTGCTGCGATTTCCCGCGGATGGCACGACGATGTTCGGCACGCAGAAGTCGCGGCCGGCTTGGGATGCAGAGTTCGCCGAACTGTGGGAGCTGGAATCGCGCGATCAGCAATGGCAGCCGGGCAGGCGCATCGCGAGTTGGGAATCGATGCCTTTGTCACTGGCGCAGGACAGCGATAGCGGCGAGGTTACGGCCGACTTGATCGACGTGGGTGCAGGGACGAAGGAGCAGGACTATGCGGGCAAGCAGGTTCGCGGCCAACTCGTGCTGACGAGCTCGCAGCCGGAAGCTGTGGCGCCGCTCGCAGTCGATCGCTTGGGTGCGGCCGGCATCGTCAGCTATGCGCAGAACCAGCCGACAGCGTGGTCGCGTGAAGACGAGTCGCTGGTGCGCTGGGGCCATCTGGACAGCTTCAGTCCACGTCGCACCTTCGGCTTCATGGTGTCACTCAAGCAGGCGCGCAGTTTTCAGGCGCGATTGAATGCGGGTGAGACGGTGCGTCTGCAAGCAACTGTGAAAGCGCAGCGCCATCCGGGCGAGTATGAGATCGTCAGCGCAACGATCGCCGGTGCCGATCCCGCGCTGGCTCAGCAGCAGATCGCATTCACGTGTCATCTGGATCATCCGCGGCCCGGTGCGAACGACAACGCCAGCGGCTGCGCGACGATCCTCGAAGTTGCTCGCACCTACGCGCATCTGATCGCGCAGGGCAAGCTCGCGCGCCCACGCCGCACGCTGCACTTCTTCTGGCCTCCCGAAATCGAAGGCAGCACTATTCTGCTCAACGCGCGACCCGACCTCGCGAAGCAGATCATCGCCGACATCCACATGGACATGGTTGGCGGCGGCGTGCGCACCAAAGCCGTCTTTCATGTAACGCGCTCGCCGGCCAGCCTGCCGAATTTCGTCAACGACGTGGCCGAGGCGTTCGCGGGGTTCGTCAATGCCGAGAGCGATGCGTTCGCAGCCGGTCGCAGCGCGCGCTATCCCATGATTGCCTCGAGCGGCGACAAGCAGGCACTACTCGCGCAGATCAAGGAATTCGATGCGGGCAGCGATCACGTAGTGTTCACCGACAGCTCGTTCCGCATCCCGACGATCTATATGAATGACTGGCCGGACCGCTACATTCATACGAGCGGCGATCTGCCGGAGAATATCGATGCGACGAAGCTGGAGCGCGCTGGTTTCATCGGCGCGGCGAGTGCGTGGTTCCTCGCGAATCTGACCGCCGACGATTTGTCAGCCGTCAGCACGTTAATCGAGCGTCAAAGTTTGCGACGCACCGCCGTGATGCTGGAGCGTCGTAGTGCGTTGCCGTCCGCCGAGCAAGGCGTGCTCGAAACACAGCACATGGCGTACGAGCGCGGCGTGCTCGACTCATTGGGACGTTGGTTGGCCGTGCCATCTGCGACGCGTGCGGCGCGCGAACGATTTCTCGAGCAACTGGCTGCCCTGTCGAAGTCAGATGGCAGCTCCGCGAAGCGCGAGCCGCCGGGCGCCGTGTACGTGCGCAATGCCGAGCCGAAAGGTCCCATGAGCGTGTTCGGCTACGACTATCTCGTCGATCATCTCGGAGAAGAGCGCGCGGCGAAGCTGGCGCTCAATGACTATTCCGGTCTGCGCGGCGGAGGAGGCGAGTACGCGATCGAGGCGCTCAACTTCGTCGACGGTCGCCGCAGCGTGCGCGACATTCGCGATGCACTCGCTGCGGAGTTCGGCCCGGTGCCGATCGAACACGTTGCTGCGTATCTCGAGGCGCTCGAGACGATCAAGGTGATCCGACGCCGCTAGTGGCGCTCGCGCAGCGGCTTTCCCCAGCGGTCGACGACGATTTCGATCGGCGGCAACCCTCGCGCCTGCAGCCAGCGTGTGCGGGCGTCCGCGCTGCGATGGAGTGCCTCGGTCTCGTCGCGGCTGAGTTGCGGCTCCCAGGAAAGCGTCGTCAGATCGAGCCGACCATCGTCGTCCGGCGGCAACTCGAGTTGCCGCAGCCGCGAGGACGCTTGCGGACCGATCGCCTCGGCGTGCAGGCCGCTCAGCTTCTGCCGGATCAGCGCGTCGGCCTGAGCGGACAATTGCCGCAGCCCTGGCACTCTGTCGGCACCGAGGCTGGCTGCCTGAGCTGCTTCTTCCAGCCGCTGTAGCTCTACGAAACCCTCGACCAGTCGCACCCAGACCCCGCTATCGTCCGGCGCCATTCTGACCGCGCGCAGCCGCTCAGCGAGATCCGCCTCGGCCTGCGAAAGCATCTGCGCGCCAGTCGCGAGAAGCGGATGGCGTCGCTGCGACAGCAGGTCATAGCGGGACAGCAGGCCGGCGACTGCGGCGCGTTCCGCTGCACTCAGCGCCGGGTGCCAGATCTCGAATATCAGGACGACGCGGGCCACGTCGCTGTCGTTCCAGGCGCTGTGCTCATAGCTGTCGTCGAAAATCATCAGCCGACCGAACCGCGTTTCGCGCGCTTCGCCGCCGACCTTCAGGCCGCAACCGGCGGGGACGATCAGCGGCAGGTGGACGGTCAACCGGTGGTTGGCGTTGCCGAAGTGCGGCGGAATCCGCGTACGCGGCTTCAGGATCGACAGGAACGCTTCGACAGGCGTGCCTCCGAAAGTCACGAGCGGCAGCCGCTCGAGCGCAGCACGCACTTTGGGAAAGCGAGCAAGCGCGCGTTGGTTCGGCAGCGCGTCGTTCCAGAAATGAACCGCGCTCCAGTCGGTTCGTCCCGCGAGGCTGCTCCAGGTCTCGTTCTGCTCATCCTTCGCGATGTAGGGCAGGCCCTCGGCATCGATGTCCAGCGAGCTCGCCACTTCCTCTGCCAGCTCCGGTGCAGCGGCCTCGAGAGCGGCCGCCCAGTCGAAGCGTTCCGGCTCGAGCCACGGCAGGTCGCCCAAGTGCGGCACGTAGAAAAACGCGGGTCGCCGGCGCTCCGACGTGCCCGAGGCGAAGATCGGCCGCCATACGGCGCTGCTGACACGCGAGAGATCGGCGGCGGGCTCGGTGCGTTTGGCTTCCTCAACGGCGTCAGCGCGAAGCTGTGCGTAAAAAGTCTGCAGCGCTTGCCGCAGCCGCGCAGAGCGCTCCTTTGCATAGGCGGCGCCCCCTGCTTGTCGGTCAAGCTGCAGCATCTCGGACAGCGTTGCTTCCAGCAGGCTGCCGGCCGCCGCCGCGCCTTCCTGCTGTCCAGCCTTGGCCAGAGCAGCGCCCAGCAGCAGCAGCGTTTTCGGTTCCATGGGCTCGCGCAGGTACGCCTGGCGCAGAACGGCGATCGCCTCGTCGAGCCGGCCCAAGGTTTCGAGCGTCACCGCCAGACCCCGATACGCTTCGAGATCGGCTGGATTGACCGCGATGTAACGCTGCATGTAGGCGGCTGCCGCGGTCAGCTCGCCTCTCTCGAAGGATCGTGCAGCCAGGAACTGCAGCGAGCCCAGGCTCGTCGGTGCCCGCGCCAGTACGGCACGATGCACTTCCTCCGCCTCGTTGAAGCGAAGCGCCCCTTGCAGGGCGGCCGCCTCGGCAATCAGGTCTCCAACTGTTTTCGCGTCAGGAGCAGTAGCCATGACGCTTTATACCAAACGAAGAAGCATGCTCCTTACGTAAATTGCTGGGTTTCGTGCCTTCTCGATCCGACAACGGCCGCCGTTCCGGCAAAAGAGGC
Organism: Steroidobacteraceae bacterium; assembly: GCA_035493235.1. Taxonomy (GTDB): domain Bacteria; phylum Pseudomonadota; class Gammaproteobacteria; order Steroidobacterales; family Steroidobacteraceae; genus Steroidobacter. Next base: position 2,791 of record DATJIP010000075.1, on the reverse strand, counting down.
CGACACTAAGATCGGGCCCTCCTGCGCCGATACGCGACGCATCCCATCATCAGCAGTGCAGCAGCCGACAGCGGCAGCGTGCCGGGCTCCCCGACGCTGGTCGACGGTGCGCACGTCGTGCAGGTGAAGCTGTCGAAAAAGCCGGAGAAGATCTGGCCAGCGCCTTCGTCGATGAAGAATCCGCCGAGCCCGGACAGCGGCGGCGTGAACGCAGGGAGTCGGCTGGTGTTGAAGACATCGGGATCGTACTGCTGGAAAAATCCCATCGAGAGGAATGGGTTGGTCGCGAACATCCCCAGGCCGTCGTCGCCACCTGCCACGCCCACGGTCGGGTCATTGTTGAAAATGTCGACGTCGATTTCGCCGCGACGGCCGCCGCGCACGATGAAGTCCTGATCGCCGATGTGAGTTGCGAATTCCGCAGTCCGGCGGCGATCGACGAATTGGCCGTGGGTGTCGCTGCTATCGCGATCGCGAAGCCCGTTATGGAAAGAGACGTGGCCGCTGAACGCTTCCGGCACCGCGAGATCTCCCATCGGACCGATGGTGAGAGTGCCGGTGAAGTCGAAGGTCACGAGGCTCGCGTGCGCGGCGCTCGCAAGCATCAAAGTCGCTGCGGCAGCGACGCTCTGTTTGAGAAGGCGATTCATTCGATCACTCCCTGCGCTCAGTCGAAAAAATAGGGCCTGCATCCCAGTATCGAAAACGCACGGAGATTCCAGTCACTGCAACCCTGCGCACTGCTGCCGCGTCGACACCAACCATGCGTTTACGTGACACGATCAAACAGCTGCTGGTCGCCGTGCTGTACGTCGGCATTCCTTTTGTCCTGAGCAATATCGCGCTGAAGTGGCTTCCCGATGGCGCGGGCATGGCGCCGCTCCGCAACGGCTTCAAGATCGTGGTCCTGATTGCTGCGTATCTCGGCTATGTGCGGTGGGTCGAGAGGCGAGCGCCTTTTGAATTGAGCTTGCACGGCGCACCCAAGGAAGCCGGTGTCGGATTTCTGTTGGGCGCGAGTGTGATCGGCGTGTCGGTCGCAGTGCTTGCGGGTCTTGGCGTGTATCGCGTCGACGGCATCAATCTCGAGGTCACCTGGATTCGCTATCTTGTGACCTTTCTCGCCGTGGCGATACTTGAGGAGATGATATTTCGCGTGCTGCTGTTCCGGCTGATCGAGAAGTCACTGGGGAGCGTGCTTGCGATCATCCTGTCGACCGCGGTGTTCGGGCTCGCGCATCTGATCAATCCCAACGCGAGCTGGATCGCGGCTGTGAGTCTGACGTTGAGCAGCGTGATACTGGTCGCCGGGTTCGTGCTCACGCGACGCCTGTGGTTGTGCATGGGATTGCACTGGAGCTGGAATCTCACGCAGGCACTGTGCTCGCTGCCGGTGTCGGGCAGCGAGACTACGGGACTGCTGAAGGGTCACACGAGCGGGTCGGTGTGGTTGAGCGGCGGAGGCTTCGGCATCGAAGCGTCGGTGGTCACGCTGGTCTTCAGTGTGATGACAGCCGGCACGCTGTTCTATTTCGCTGGCCAGCGCGGACGATTCATTGCGCGCCACAGTGCGGCGCATGAGATCAGAACGAAGAAGGCCGCTGTCGCATAGACGACTTGACGGACGATTAGTTTGGACACGTTCAGCGAGTCAGCAGCTTCTGTGGCATCCAGCAGCGCCAGCGGCAATGCGCAGATCATTGCCACGAGCGCCACTAGAGCTAGAACGCCGTAACGGCGGAGGTCCTGAGCGGTCAACGTGGTGAGACTGCCAAAGCGTCTCGCGTGTCGATAATACGCAGCGACAAGGAGCGTGACTCCAAGGGCTGTGCTGGCGTGCTGAATGACATTGAAGACGCGAAACTCGCGGCCGAGCGCGGAGAATATCGGCGCGCGAAGCAATTCGATGTGACTTACGAAGTAGCGACCTTCGTGCGTAAAGGAATCCCAGAGAACATGTGTGATCGCTCCAAGCCACAGGGAAGCGGCGGCGAGACTCAGAGGGCGGAGACTGAAGTGTGGGCGCGCGGGGCCGGTGGCGAGTAGCGCATCGCGATGCGGCTGAGGAAGAATCTGTGCGATCGGATCTCGCAGCCAGAGTGCAAGGGCAAGAACTAGCAGCCCTGCAGGTAGGCACGTCACCAGGACACCCAGCGGTGAATGCGTGAAGTTCCCGAGATCGAAGCGCCCGATGTAGTAGACGAAGTCCGGGCTCATGCTGCCGATGACTAGAGCTCCGAATGACAGGCGCCCCGCGCCTGAGAACCTACGAAAGGGAAGTACAGCAGCAGGATGCGCGAGGGTCCAAGGCATTGATGTTTGACTGAGTTGCTGGCGCGCTAGGCCGCTGCTAACCCTGGCGAGCAAAGCGAGGCGTAAAGCGCGAAGCACAGCAGAAACGTTCGCGTATCCACTCTAGGTTTTTGGATGAATTGGCGCGGCCGGAGGGATTCGAACCCCCGACCACCTGGTTCGAAGTTAGGGTAGGGCGGAGCAAGGGAATTCGGCAAGGTGTAAGAGGTTGATTGTGGTAGTCACGCTCGCGGGGCGTCCGTTGCAGGATTCGCGAGCGAGCACGACTGAGCAGGACGAAGCGGGACTGAGTCCCGCAAGAGTCCCGCAACCTCCTGGCCAGTCACCAGAGGATGAATCTACAGCGCTGTCCGCAGCACCGCTGACTGAATGTCATCGCGGCACGCGAAGCCCAGCTTCGCGTGCGCCTCGATGATTCAAGGAGCGAGCTAGTCGGTCACTGCTCGATCATCAGCATCGACTGCATGCTCCGGTCCGT
>DATJIP010000074.1:0-11176 GCA_035493235.1 Steroidobacteraceae bacterium | reverse complement strand
TCGCGCCGGAGAAGGACGACATCTTCATCACGGTCAACGTGCACGAAGGCGACGTCTTCAAGGTCTCGGAAGTGAAGCTCGCCGGCAACATGGTCGTGCCGGAGTCGGAGCTGAAGCGCCTGATCTTCATGCGGCCCGGCTTCACGTATTCGCTGCGCGCCGTTACTGCGACCACTGAAGCGATGAAGGCGCGGCTCGGCGTCGATGGCTACGCGTTCGCGACCATCGATCCGGTACCGCAGGTGAACCCGGACACCAAGGAAATCACGCTGACATTCGTGGTCGACCCGAAGAATCGCGTGTACGTGCGCCGCGTGAACTTCAACGGCACTTCGGGCGTGAACGACGAAGTGTTCCGGCGCGAGATGCGCCAGCTCGAAGGCGCGTACCTGTCGAACTCAGCGGTGGAGCGCTCCAAGCAGCGTATCCAGCGCCTGCCGTTCATCGAGAAGGTCGAGGTCGAGACCAACCAGGTGCCCGGCGCGGCCGACCTGGTCGACGTCGACTTCGACATCAAGGAAGGCCTGCCGGGTCAGTTCGGCGGCGGCATCGGTTACTCCGAGTCGCAGTCGGTGATCCTGCAAGGCAACTTCGTGCACTCGAACTTCATGGGCACCGGCAATCGCATTGCCGCCGAAATCAACTCCGGCCGCTATGCGAAGTCGTTCAACTTCTCGCACACCGATCGCTACACGACGATCGACGAAGTGCAGCGGACGATCTCGCTCGGTTATCGCGACGTCACGCAGTTCACCTCGGCGGCGTCGGACTTCGACACCGAGTCGGTGACCCTCGGCCTCAACTACGACTGGCCGATCACCGAGTTCCAGTACGTCGGCGTCGGCGTCACGGCGCAGCGCTCCGAGCTCGTGACCACCGAGGGCGGCAGCGCCGTGCAGGCGGTCGACTGGGTACGCAACAACGGCAATCCGAAAGTCACTTGCCGCGAGATCATCCGCAACGGCACGTGCACCGACCCGTTCGAGTTCGAAGTCGTCAGCAGCAAGTTCGATACTTACGAGCTCAACCTCGGCTGGCGCTTCGACTCGCGCAACCGCGCTATCTTTGCCGACCGCGGCACGCGGCACCGCTTCAACGTCGGCTACACGCTCCCCGGCAGCGAGGTCGAGTACTGGAGCGCCTCGTACGACTATCTGCAGTTCCTGCCGATCTGGCGCCAGTTCACGATCATGTTCAACGCCGAGCTGGCCTATGGCCGCGCGCTCGGCGACACCACGGCGCTGCCGCCTTATCGTCAGTATTTCGCCGGCGGCCCGGACTCGGTCCGCGGCTTCCGCGAGTCGCGGCTCGGGCCGAAAGACAACTTCGGCCGGCCCTACGGCGGCAACATCAAGACGGTGGCGCAGACCGAGCTGCTGCTGCCGATCCCGGAAAAATGGCGCAACAGCGCGCGCTTCAGCCTGTTCTTCGACATCGGCAACATATTCTCGGACCAGAACATAAAGTTCTTCGGGCCGAACCTGCATCCCCTGGATCCGACCTTCGTTCCCCAGCAAATCGACTATGGCTTCAAGTATAGTGAGCTACGGCAATCGGTCGGCGTAGCCGTGCAATGGCTGGCTCCGCTGGGCGTATTCCGGTTCAGCTACGCCATGCCCCTGAACGACAAGCGCGGCGATACAGACACGCGCTGGGGGGACGAGGTCGAAGGATTCCAGTTCTCGATCGGCCAGGCGTTCTGACAACTACTACTCAAGTATCGAGGTCTATCCTACATGGCACGTTTGAGTCCGTTTTCGATGATTGCTGCGGGTCCGATTCTGGCGGGCCTCGCCCTGCTCGCACCGCTGGGCGTCGCGCACGCCGAGATGAAGATCGCGGTGGTGAACGTGCCGCGGCTGCTCGATGAAGCCCCGCAGGCGAAGTCGGCGATGCAGGCGCTGCAGGACGAATTCGCGCCGCGCCAGAAAGAGATCGTGGCGCAGCAGAAAGAACTCAAGACGAAGGAAGACAAGCTGAATCGCGACGGCGCGGTCATGGCTGAGAACGAGCGTCGCAACGCCGAGAAGGACCTGCGCGACGGTCAGCGCGAGCTGGCCCGCAAGCAGAACGAATACGTCGAAGATCTGAACCTGCGTCGCAACGAGGAGATCGGCAAGCTGCAGCGCTCGCTGCTGCAGGAAGTGCAGGCGTTCGCGCGCACCTCCAACTACGACCTGATCGTCGGCGAAGGCGTGCTCTACGTGAACGAGTCGATGGATATCACCGCGCAAGTGCTGACCGCGCTCCAGGCCCGTTACAAGGCCACGGGTGGCGTTGCGCCGAAGCCGGCAACTCCGAAGCCTGCAGCGGCCACGCCGCCGCCGCCTCAGAGCAAGCCGCAACAGTAAGAGCCGTCGTAGCGGACGTCCGCTCGTGAGCACCGCTTCCCTAGGTGAGCTCGCGGTCCGCTTCGGCTGTACCCTCAAGGGCGATCCCGGGCTCCGCGTCGCGCATGTCGCGACGCTGGAGCGTGCGGATTCGCAGTCGCTGACTTTTCTCGCGAACCCGCGTTACCGGCGCCATCTGGCGCAGACCAAGGCCGGTGCCGTGGTGCTGGATGCGAAGTTCGCCGCGGAGTGCCCGGTCCCGGCGCTCATCGCCAAGAATCCGTACGCCACTTACGCGCGCATTGCCGCGGTGCTGCATCCGGCGCCGCCGGTGATCCCAGGGCGTCATCCGAGTGCCGTCGTCGATCCGAGTGCGGTCATCGATCCGTCTGCCGCGATCGGGCCGCTCGCAGTGATCGGCGCGCGGGCGCGCATCGGTGCGCGCAGCTCCATCGGTCCCGGTTGTGTGCTGCTCGATGACGTGACGATCGGCACGGATACGCGCCTGGTCGCGAGCGTCACGCTGTGTAGCTCGGTCGCGATCGGCGAACGCTGCGTGCTGCATCCCGGCGTCGCCGTCGGGGCCGACGGCTTCGGTTTCGCGCCGGACGAGGGCGGCCTGGTGAAGGTCCCGCAGATCGGCGGCGTGCGCATCGGCAACGACGTCGAGATCGGCGCCAACACCACGATCGATCGCGGCACGATCGAGGACACGGTCATCGAGGATGGCGTCAAGCTCGACAACCAGATCCAGATCGGCCACAACGTGCGCCTCGGGGCCCACACGGTGATCGCGGGCTGCACCGGAATCTCCGGCAGCACGACCATCGGCGCGCGCTGCATGATCGCGGGGCAGGTCGGCATCGCCGGGCACCTGACGATCTGCGACGACGTCTTCGTGACCGGGCGCTCGTTCGTGAACAGCAGCATCCGCAAGCCGGGTTACTATTCCGGCGGCATCACAGTCGACGAGGCGTCGCGATTCCGCAAGAATGCGGCGCGCTTCCACCGGCTGGACGAGCTGGCACGCCAGGTCCGCAAGCTGACCGGTGGGGCACCCGAGCCGCAAGAGTCCGCAGACGAATAAGCAGTCGAACAAGAGGTGGGGATGACTGAAGCCAAGACCATGGACATCCAGGAAGTGATGCGCCGGTTGCCGCATCGCTATCCCTTCCTGCTCGTCGACCGCGTGCTGGAGTGCATCTCCGGGCAGTCGATCCGCGCGATCAAGAACGTGACGATCAACGAGCCGTTCTTCCCCGGGCACTTTCCGGCGCGTCCCGTGTTCCCGGGTGTCCTGATCCTGGAGGCGCTGGCGCAAACCGCCGGCATCCTGGCCTTCGTCACTGCCGGCGTGTACCCGGACGAGAAGCGCGAGCTGTATTTCGTCGGCATCGACAAGGCGCGCTTCCGCCGCCCGGTGCTGCCCGGCGACCAGCTGATCCTGAAGGCGACGCTGGAGCGCTCGCTGCGCGGCATCTGGAAATTCTCGACGGTCGCCGAAGTGGATGGCCAGGAGGCGACGAGCGCCGAGATGATGGTCGCGCCCGGACAATGAGCCGCATTCATCCCACCGCGCTCATCGCGTCGGACGCGCAGCTCGCGTCGGACGTCGAGATCGGTGCGTACACAGTGGTCGGCCCCGGCGTAACCATCGGCGCCGGCACCTGGGTCGGCCCGCACGCCGTGATCGAAGGACCGACCACGATCGGTCGCGAGAACCGCATCTTCCAGTTCGCCTCGATCGGCGCGGCGCCGCAGGACCTGAAGTATCGAGGCGAGCCGACGCGCCTGGAGATCGGCGACCGCAACACGTTCCGCGAAAACTGCACGATCAACCGCGGCACGACCAAGGACCAGCTGGTCACGCGCATCGCCGACGACAATCTGTTCATGGCCGGCTCGCATGTCGGGCACGACAGCGTGATCGGCTCGCATTGCGTGTTCGCGAACTACGCAACGCTCGGCGGGCACGTCGAAATGGGCGACTGGGTGCACATGGGCGGCTTCTCCGGCGTGCACCAGTTCTGCATGGTCGGCGCGCATGCCTTCATTGCCAACAACACCGCGGTGACGCGCGACGTGCCGCCGTTCGTCATGGCCGTCGGTCGGCCGGCGGAGCCGCACAGCGTGAACTCCGAGGGCCTGAAACGGCGCGGCTACACCACTGAGCAGATCCGCAATATCCGCGATGCCTACCGCATCCTGTATCGCTCGCAGCTCAAGCTGCACGAGGCAACCGAGCAGCTCACGCAGCGTGCGGCCGACCAGCCGGAGCTGGCGCCGCTGGTCGCGTTCCTCACCGATTCCTCGCCGCGCCGGGAGCGGGTCGGGATCGTGCGATGACGAGTGGCCAGTAGCCCTTTAATAGTCCTCGTCGCCGGCGAAACCTCGGGCGACAACCTCGGCGCACATCTGATCGAAGCGCTGCGCGCGCGCATGCCCGACGCGCGGTTCGCAGGCATTCCCGGCCCGCGCATGCTGGCGGCCGGCTGCGAAGCCTGGGATCGCGCCGAAGATCTCGCCGTGATGGGCCTGTTCGAGATCATCCCGCACCTGCCGCGGCTGCTGCGCATCCGCCGTAATCTCCTCAAGCGCGTTCTGGCCGCGAAGCCGGACGTGTACGTCGGCGTCGACTTCAAGGAGTTCAACCTGCGCGTCGCGCGGCGCGTGAAAGGGCAGGGCATCCGCACGGTGCAGTACGTCAGTCCCCAGATCTGGGCATGGCGACAGGGACGGGTGAAGACCATCGGGCGGGCAGTCGACCTGGTGCTGTGCCTGCTGCCGTTCGAAAAACGCTTCTATGACGAGCACGGCGTGCGGGCGGTGTTCGTCGGTCATCCGCTGGCGGATCAGATCCCGCTGCACGTGGACTCGCGCGCAGCACGTGCGGCGCTCGGGCTCGACGCCGACGGCACTTACATCGCGCTGCTGCCCGGCAGCCGCCACGGCGAGGTCGCGCGACTGAGCCCCGACTTCGCCGCGACCGTCGCGTGGCTGCGGCAGCAGCGCCCCGAGCTGAAATTCCTCGCTGCGCTGGCCAACGAAGGCGCGCACCGGACGTTCGCTGCTGCGCTCGACGCGGCCGGTGTGCGCGATCGCGTGACTCTCGTGGACGGCAACGCTCAGCAAGTGATGGCGGCGAGCGACGTCATCCTGCTCGCGTCCGGCACCGCGACGCTCGAAGCGACACTGGTCGGGCGTCCGATGGTTGTCGCGTATCGCTTGAGTCTGCTGACAACTTTTCTGCTTAAGACTTTGAAACTCTTCAAGGCGCCGTTCTTCGCGCAACCGAACCTGCTCGCCGGCCGTCAGGTAGTCCCTGAGTATTTCAACGACGAGGTGCGCGCCGACGTGCTCGGCCCCGCCGTGCTCACGCAATTGGGGCGTGCCGATCGCGATCAGCTCGTGCAAACTTTCGCCTCCATCCACGAGACGCTGCGCCGAGACGCCAGCGCGCGTGCGGCGGAAGCCATCGTTGAGTTGCTGCGGTCAGGGGAGCGATGAATTCGGCACAGCTGGCGTTCAATCTGGGTCGTGACGGCTTGCGCGCGGGCGTCGACGAAGCCGGTCGCGGACCGCTGGCCGGCCCGGTCGTCGCCTCCGCGGTGATCCTCGATCCGCGCAAGCGCATTCGTGGCATCCGCGACTCCAAGGTGATCGAGCCGGAGGAGCGCGCGGAGCTCGCGATCAAGATCCGCAGCAGCGCGATCGCCTGGTCGGTCGCGTGGGCCGACGTCGAAGAGATCGACACCATCAACATCCTGCAGGCGACCTACCTGGCGATGCGCCGCGCGTTGCTCGGCCTGCGCGTGCGTCCGGCACATGTGCAGATCGATGGCGACCGGTGTCCGTCGTTCGTCGGCCTGTCGCTCGAGTGCAGCTTCGAGGCGATCGTCGACGGCGATGCGCGGCGAATCTGCATCGGCGCCGCGTCGATCCTCGCGAAGACGACGCGCGACGCGATGATGGTCGGGCTCGATACGCTCTACCCGCAGTACGGGTTCGCTTCGCACAAAGGGTACGCCACGCCGGAGCATTGCGCGGCGCTGGACAAGTACGGTCCGTCGCCGATTCACCGTCGCAGCTTCGAGCCCGTCCGCCTCGCCGCGGCTGGCATTCACTTCTAGTCCATGTTCGTCCACCTTCACCTGCACACCGAGTATTCGCTCGTCGACAGCGTCGTGCGGATCACGAGCGAAGGCGGCGATGCGCCGGGCCTGATGGACGCCGTCGTGGCCGCCGGCATGCCGGCGGTCGCGCTCACCGATCAGAGCAATCTGTTCGCGATGGTGAAATTCTTCAAGGCGGCGCAGGCGGCGGGCGTCAAGCCGATCATCGGCGTCGATCTGCGCGTGCGCGAGCCGGGTGAGCGCGCCGAGCCCTCGACGCTGGTGCTGCTGTGTCAGAACGAGGTCGGCTATCGCAACCTCACGCGGCTCGTCAGCAAGTCCTATCTCGAAGGCCAGCAGCGCGGCATCGCCACGATCGATCGCTCGTGGCTCGATGCGAGCAATCTCGTCGGGTTGATCGCGCTATCCGGCGCGCGTGACGGCGACCTCGGTCGTGCGCTCATGAACGGTCGCGAGGACGAGGCGCGCCGATCGCTGGAGAGCTGGCTCGCACTGTTCGGCGATCGCTACTACATCGAGTTGCAGCGGACGCGTCGCGAAGCCGAGGAACGTTATCTGCACGGCGCGCTGGATCTCGCCGCCGAGTATGGCGTGCCGGTCGTGGCGACGAACGACGTGCGCTTCATCCGCGCGGAAGACTTCGACTCGCACGAAGCGCGGGTCTGCATTCACGATGGCGCGCTGGTCGGCGACGCGAAGCGGCGCAGCCGTTACAGCAAAGAGCAATATCTGAAGTCGCCACGCCAGATGGCGCAGCTGTTCGACGACGTGCCCGAAGCCATCGCGAATTCGTTCGAGATCGCAAGGCGCTGCAATCTGGAGCTGAAGCTCGGCAAATCGGTGCTGCCCGCGTACCCGGTGCCTGGCAATCTCAGCACCGAAGATTTTCTGCGCGAGGAGGCGAGGCGAGGTCTGCAGGAACGCATGCAGCGCCTGAGCACGGCGGTCGTGCAGGGTCGTGCGATCGCGCGCGACGAGTACGAGCAACGCCTGGAAATCGAGCTCGGCGTGATCTGCCAGATGGGCTTCGCCGGCTACTTCCTCATCGTCGCCGACTTCATCCGCTGGGCGCGCGAGAACGGCGTGCCCGTCGGCCCGGGGCGCGGCTCGGGCGCCGGCTCGCTGGTCGCGTACTCGATCGGCATCACCGATCTCGATCCGCTGCGCTACGACCTGCTGTTCGAGCGCTTCCTGAATCCCGAGCGCGTCTCGATGCCGGACTTCGACGTCGACTTCTGCATGGACGGCCGCGATCGCGTCATCGACTACGTCGCCGACCGCTACGGCCGCGAACGCGTCTCGCAGATCATCACGTACGGCACGATGGCGGCGAAGGCCGTGGTTCGCGACGTCGCGCGCGTGTTCGGTCAGAGCTACGGCTTCGCCGATTCGATTGCCAAGCTGATTCCGTTCGAGCTCGGCATCACGCTCAAGGATGCGCTGGAGAAAGAGCCGGAGCTGCAGCGGCGCTACAAGACCGAGGAAGAGACGCGCGCCATCCTCGACATGGCGATGTCGCTCGAAGGCCTGGTGCGCAACGCCGGCATGCATGCGGGCGGTGTCGTGATCGCGCCTTCGGTGCTCACCGACTTCGCGCCGCTGTTCTGCGACGACACCGGCCACAACGTCGTGACACAGTTCGACAAGGACGACGTCGAAGCAGCTGGCCTCGTGAAGTTCGACTTCCTCGGGCTGCGCACGCTGACGATCATCGACTGGGCGGTGAAGATCATCAACGCACAGCGTGAGCGCGCCGGCGAGCCGCCGCTCGACATCAACGCGCTGCCGATGGACGACACCTCGACCTACGATTTGCTCAAGACCTGGAAGACGACCGCAGTATTCCAGCTCGAATCGCGCGGCATGCAGGACCTGATCCGCCGCCTGCAGCCGGACTGCTTCGAGGACATCGTCGCGCTCGTCGCGCTGTTCCGCCCCGGCCCGCTGCAGTCCGGTATGGTGGACGACTTCATCGATCGCAAGCACGGCAAGACGACTGGCCCGATCGACTACTTGCATCCAGACCTGAAGCCGGTGCTCGCGCCGACGTACGGCGTGATCCTGTATCAGGAACAGGTGATGCAGATCGCGCAGGTGCTCGCCGGCTATTCGCTGGGCGGCGCCGACCTGCTGCGTCGGGCCATGGGCAAGAAGAAGCCCGAGGAGATGGCGAAGCAGCGCTCGACGTTCGTCACGGGCTCGACCGCCCGCGGCGTGGAGCAACGCACCGCCGAGCACATCTTCGACTTGATGGAGAAGTTCGCGGGTTACGGCTTCAACAAGTCGCATTCCGCCGCGTACGCGTTGCTGTCGTATCAGACGGCGTGGCTCAAAGCGCACTATCCGGCGGCGTTCATGTCGGCAGTGCTGTCGTCCGACATGGACAAGACCGACAAGGTCGTGACGCTGATCGACGAAGCGCGCCGCATGCAGCTCAAAGTCGAGCCGCCCGACGTCAACAGCTCGTACTTCATGTTCACGGTCAGCGGCGAACGCAGCATTCGCTACGGGCTCGGCGCGATCAAAGGCGTCGGGCAGTCAGTGGTCGAGATGCTGGTCGCCGAGCGCGAGGCACATGGCGCGTTCCGCGATCTCGCCGACCTGTGCCGGCGCAGCGATCAGAACCGCATGAATCGCCGCGTGCTGGAAGCGCTCATCCGCTCAGGTGCGCTCGACTTGATCGGTGCCAATCGCGCGACGCTCATGCACGCGTTGCCCGCCGCGATGCAGCTCGCGGATCAGACGATCCGCGCGCGCGTCGTGGGCCAGGACGACATGTTCGGGTTGATGGACCACGCGGGCGCAGCGCCGACCGTCACGCTCAGCAACGAAGTGTTGCCGGACTGGAGCCGCCGCGTGCGCCTCGATGGCGAGCGCGACACGCTCGGGCTGTATCTCACCGGACATCCGTTCGAAGAATTCGAGCACGAGGTGCGGCCGATCATCAGCGGCCGCATCGCCGACATCACTGGCGATCGCCCGCCGCCGAGCGCCAACGAAGGCTTCCAGCAGTTCCGCGGCAAGCCGGCGACGGTCGCGGGCATGGTGTTCGATCTCGGCAAGCGCGGTAGCCGCGTGATCTTCACGATGGACGACCGTAGCGGCCGCATCGAGGCATCGATGTTCGAAGACGTGTGGCAGCAGTACCGCACGCTGGTCGCCAAGAGCGCGATCCTGGTCGTCGAGGGCTCGCTGCGCTTCGACGAGTACATCGAAGGCTGGCGGCTCACTGCCAAGCGGGTGTTCGACATCGATCACGCGCGCGAGCAGCACGCGCGGCGTCTGGTACTGCGCTGGCCGGAAAAGGCAGACGGCAGCTTCATCAAGACGCTCGAGCAGACGCTGAAGCCGTATCGGGGCGGCCGCTGCGCAGTCGCGGTGCGCTACCAAAGTTCTGCAGCGCGAGCAGAGCTGGTGCTCTCCGAGGAATGGTCGGTCAAGCCGACGCGCGAGCTCACGGAGAAGGTGGCGCAGTTGTGCGGCAACGATGGCTGGAGATTGATCTACGCGCCGGCGGGAAGCGGATAGTATTCCGCTCCTGAATGCCGCTTTCCCGCCTCATCGTTCTCATCGCCGGTAACTTCTTCGTCGCCACCAGCTTTCTCAGCGTCGGCGGCCTGCTCAACGACATCTCCGCTTCGCTTGCGATCCCGATCGAGAAGGCCGGGTTGCTGATCGCTGCGTTCGGTATTTCGGCGGCGATCTGCGCGCCGACGCTCGCGACGCTCGGCTCGCGCATCGACCGGCGCGTGTTGCTGACTGGCTCGATGGCGATTTGCGCGCTCGCCAACGTGCTGGCGGCTCTCAGTCGCAATTACGATCAGCTCATGCTTGCGCGTGTGCTCGCCGCCGTGACCTCGGCTGTCTACACGCCGCAGGTTGCCGCGACGGTCAGCATGCTCGTTCCGGAGAGCGAGCGTGCGACGTCGCTCGCGAAGCTGATGATCGGCTGGGCCGTCGGCTCGGTGCTCGGCAATCCGCTGTCGGTGCTGGTTGCTTCGATTTTCGACTGGCGCGCGTCGTTCGCATTCATCGGCATCGCGAGCGGCATCGTCGCGTTCCTGGTGTGGCGTTGCGTTCCGGCGAAGGTCGAGGTGCCGCCCTTGAACTGGGTCCGCTGGTTCCAGGTGCTGCGCTCGCCGGCGCTGCGCTGGCTGACCGCCGCGACTGCGCTTACCAACGTCGGCGGCAATGTGATGCTCAGCTACATCGCGCCGATCGTGAAAGCAGTGCAGGGGATCACCGGCCCGGCGCTCGCAGCGTTGCTGTTCACACAAGGAATCGGCGGCTTGCTGGGGAATCTGCTGAGCGTGCGGTTGATCCGCCGCATCGGTCCGACTGGAGTCGCCTACAAGTGCAACGCAACGTCGGCAGTCGTGCTGCTGCTCTGGCCGTTCGTTGCGAGCTGGACCGCCGCGATTTACGCCGCGCAGTTCGTATGGAGCCTCGGCAATGCCGGGTTCCCAGCCGTGCAGCAAGCGCGGCTGGTTGCGGTTGCGCCGCCGCTTGCAGCGGCGACGATCGCGATGAACTCGTCGATGACGTATCTGGGCGGCGCGATCGGCGCCACGATCGGAGCGCGGGCGTGGACGGAGGTCCCGCCGCGATTCATGCCGTGGGTCGGATTCGTGTTCGTGGTCGCGGCGCTCGCGAGCTCGATGATGGGGGAGCGGGCGGCGACGCGGGAAAAAGAGTCGGGCTGAAGCCCGACCT
>DATJIP010000073.1:0-19938 GCA_035493235.1 Steroidobacteraceae bacterium | reverse complement strand
GCAACTGGAAGGCGACGTTCCTGCTGGAGTTTCCGGACGTCGACGAGCGTCGCGAGCGTCTGTCGCAGTTGAAAGGCGTCGAGGACCGCTGCTGGGTGCAGGTCGCCGGCTGCGAGCGCGTGTATGCGATCGCCGACGAAGACCTGGAGCGCGAGAACGACGACAAGACTTCGTCGGTGCACTTCCTGCGCTTCGAGCTGAGCCCGCAGATGTGCGCGCAAGTGAAGGCGGGCGCGGCCATCGGCGCCGGCATCGATCACGACAACTATCGTCACGCCGTGGCGAGCCTGCCGCAGAACGTGCGCGAATCGCTGGCGAAAGATATCGCCTGATGAAACTTGCGGAGTGCTAGAATCCGGCGCGCGAAATTTCTCTCAGCGCGCGCGTAGATGGCACAAAGCTACACTGCCTCCGACATCGAAGTACTCAGCGGGCTCGATCCCGTACGCCGGCGTCCCGGCATGTACACGGATACCAGCCGCCCGAATCATCTCGCTCACGAAGTCATCGACAACTCGGTCGACGAAGCGCTGTCCGGCCACGCCAAGCGCATCGACGTCGTGCTGTACAAGGACGGCTCGCTGGAAGTCGCGGACGACGGCCGCGGCATGCCGGTCGACATTCACCCGAAGGAAAAGGTCAGCGGCGTCGAGCTGATCCTCACGCGGCTGCACGCCGGCGCCAAGTTCAACGATCAGAACTACGAGTTCTCGGGTGGCCTGCACGGCGTCGGCGTGTCGGTCGTGAACGCGCTGTCGAAGAACCTCGAATGCTGGGTGAAGCGCGGCGGCAAGGAATACAACATCAGCTTCAAGGACGGCAAAGCGAAGTCCAAGCTCGAAGTCGTCGACGAGGTCGGCAAGAACAACACCGGCACGACCGTGCGCTTCTGGCCGGATCCGCAGTTCTTCGAGAGCGTCGCGTTCTCGTTGCCGAAACTCAAGCACTCGCTGCGCGCGAAGGCGGTGCTGTGTCCCGGCCTGCGCGTCACGCTGAAGGTCGAGCAGTCGGGCGAAAAGGACGAATGGTTCTATACCGGCGGCGTCAACGAATACCTGCTGTCGGAGCTCGGCCAGGGCGAGTGGCTGCCGCCGGAAATGTTCACCGGCAGCATCAAGGCGGAGAAGGAAGCGGCCGAGTGGGCCGTGTGCTGGCGGCTCGATGGCGGCACGCGCGTCGAGGAAAGCTACGTCAATCTGATTCCGACGCCGCAAGGCGGCACGCACGTCAACGGTTTGCGCGTCGGCCTCACCGACGCCGTCCGCGAGTTCTGCGAGTTCCGCAACCTGCTGCCGAAAGGACTGAAGCTCGCACCCGAAGACGTGTGGGACGGCGTCAGCTTCGTGCTGTCGACCAAGCTCAAGGAGCCGCAGTTCGCCGGGCAGACGAAGGAGCGGCTCGCCTCACGCGAGTCGGCTGCGTTCGTTGGCGGCGTGGTCAAGGATCAATTCGGCCACTGGCTGAACCAGCATCCGGAGTCGGGCGAGAAGATCGCGCAGCTCGCGATCTCCAGCGCGCAAGCGCGCATCAAGGCGTCGAAGGTAGTCGCGCGCAAACGCATCACCAGCGGTCCGGCGCTGCCCGGCAAGCTCACTGACTGCACCACGCAGCAGCCGGAGCGCGGCGAGCTGTTCCTGGTCGAAGGCGATTCCGCCGGCGGCTCGGCCAAGCAGGCGCGCGATCGCGAATTTCAGGCCGTGATGCCGTTACGCGGCAAAATCCTCAACACCTGGGAAGTCGAAGCTGGCGAAGTACTGCAGTCGCAGGAAGTCCATCACATCGCCATCGCGCTCGGCGTCGATCCCGGCTCCGACAAACTCGACGGCCTGCGCTACCACAAGATCTGCATTCTCGCGGACGCGGATTCGGATGGGGCGCACATCGCGACACTGCTGTGCGCGCTGTTCCTACGGCACTTCCGTCCGCTGGTGCTCGCGGGACACGTCTACGTGGCGATGCCGCCGCTGTACCGCATCGATGTGGGCAAGCAGGTGTACTACGCACTCGACGACGCGGAGCGCGCCGGCATCCTCGACCGCGTTGCAGCGGAGAGCTCGCGCGCCAAGCCGCAGGTGACGCGCTTCAAGGGCCTCGGCGAGATGAACGCGATGCAGCTGCGCGAAACGACCATGGCGCCGGAAACCCGCCGCCTCGTGCAGTTGACGGTGGAAGCGAAAGATCAGGCTGATCAGATGATGGACATGCTGCTTGCGAAGAAGCGCGCCGGCGACCGGCGCGAGTGGCTCGAGACCAAGGGCAACCTCGCCGAGGTGCAGGTCTGATGCCGAGCCAGCCGCCGCTCGATTTCGAAGGCATCGAGCGCCAGTCGCTGCGCGCGTTCACCGAGAAGGCGTACCTCGACTATTCGATGTACGTCATTCTCGACCGCGCACTGCCGCACCTCGGCGACGGACTGAAGCCGGTGCAGCGGCGCATCGTGTATGCGATGAGCGAGCTCGGTCTGTCGGCAACCGCCAAATACAAGAAGTCGGCGCGCACGATCGGCGACGTCATCGGCAAGTTCCATCCGCACGGCGATTCGGCGGCGTACGAGGCGATGGTGCTGATGGCCCAGCCGTTCTCGTATCGCTATCCGCTGGTCGACGGCCAGGGCAACTTCGGCTCGCCCGACGATCCGAAAGAATTCGCGGCGATGCGCTACACGGAGTCGCGTCTCACGCGTTACGCCTCGCTGCTGTTGTCGGAGCTCGGGCAGGGTACTGTCGACTGGCAGCCGAACTTCGACAGCCAACTCGAAGAGCCGGCACTGCTGCCGGCGCGAGTCCCGAACGTGCTCCTGAACGGAGCGACTGGCATCGCGGTGGGCATGGCCACCGACATTCCGCCGCACAATCTGCGTGAGGTCGTGAACGCGTGCGTATTGCTGCTCGACGAGCCGGACAGCACGCTCGGCGACCTGTGCAAGAAGATCAAAGGTCCGGACTTTCCGACAGGCGGCGAGATCATCACGCCGGCGAGCGAGATCCGGCAGATGTACAAGACTGGCAACGGCTCGGTCCGCGCGCGCGCCGTGTACGAGATCGAAGACGGGGAGATCGTAATCACGGAGCTGCCGTACCAGGTGTCGGGCAGTCGCCTGCAGGAACAGATCGCCGCGCAGATGCAGGCGAAGAAGCTGCCCATGGTCGAGGACCTGCGCGACGAGTCCGATCACGAGCATCCGACGCGCCTGGTCATCGTGCCGCGCTCGAATCGGGTCGACACCGAGCAGCTGATGGCGCACCTGTTCGCCACCACGGATCTCGAGCGTACCTATCGCGTCAATCTCAACATCATCGGCCTCGACGGCAGGCCGAAGGTGATGGATCTGAAGTCGCTGCTGGAGGAGTGGCTGCAGTTCCGCAGCGACACGGTCACTCGCCGCCTCAACTGGCGCCTGGAGAAAGTTCGCGCGCGGCTGCACATCCTGGACGGCTTGCTCGCGGTTTATCTGAACCTCGACGAGGTGATCAAGATCATCCGCCGCGAGGACGAGCCGAAGCCGGTGCTGATGAAGCGCTTCAAGCTCAGCGACCTGCAGGCAGAAGCCATCCTCGAAACCAAGTTGCGGCATCTGGCCAAGCTCGAGGAAATGAAGATCAAGGGCGAGCAGAGCGAGCTCAAGGCGGAAGAGGAAGAGCTCGACAAGATCGTGAAGAGCAAAGCGCGGCTGAAGAAGCTGATCCGCGAAGAGCTGTTGGCAGCCGCCGAAGAGTTCGGCGACGATCGCCGGAGCCGCATCGTCGAGCGCGCCGCGGCCCAGGCGATCGACGAAACTGAACTCGTTACCAGCGAGCCGGTCACCGTGGTGCTGTCGCAGCGTGGCTGGGTGCGCGCAGCGAAGGGCCATGATCTCGATCCAGTATCGCTGTCATATAAGACCGGCGACTCGTTCCTCGCTGCCGCGCGTGGTCGCAGCACGCAGCTCGCGGTTTTTCTCGACAGCACGGGTCGTGCGTACAGCCTGGTCGCTCACTCGCTGCCTTCTGCGCGCGGGCAGGGCGAACCTTTGTCGGGTCGACTCGATCCGCCGGAAGGCGCGACGTTCGCGGGCGTACTCATAGGCGAGCCGGACGATCGCTGGGTGGTCGCATCGGATGCCGGTTACGGCTTCGTCGTGAAGCTGAGCGAAATGCATTCGCGCAATCGCGCCGGCAAGACGGTGCTCAAGGTTCCTGAAGGCAGCGGCGTGCTCGCGCCGACGCAGGTTCCCGCCGCCGGCGACGCGCTGCTCTGCGTGGTGAGCACGGACGGCAAGATGCTGGCGTTCCCGGTGAAGGATCTGCCGGAGTTGCCGCGCGGCAAGGGCAACAAGATGTTCGGCCTGTCGTCGAAGAAGGTCGCGAGCCGCGAGGAGTATCTGGCGGCGATTGCGATCGTGGCGCCGGAGCAGAGCCTGATCGTCCACTCCAAGGAACGGAAGATGACGCTGAAGTTCGCCGAGCTGAAGGATTATCGCGGCGAGCGGGCGCAGCGTGGCGCGGTGTTGCCGCGCGGGTGGCGGACAGTGGAGAGACTGGAAGTCGTGTCAGGCTAAAGCCTGACCCACAAGAGTGCTGTGAGTGGGGCTTTAGCCGGACTCTTTCAGCTCTAGATCGTTACCGACTCGGGCTCGTTCACGAAATATCCCTGGATGAACTCGATGCCGAGCTGCCACAGCACGGCCATCGTGTTCGCATCCTCGACACGCTCCGCGACCGTGCTGACGTTCTTGCCCTTGGCCTGATCGACCAGATCGCGCACGCGCTGCTGCAGTTCCTGGTCCACCGCCAGTCCCTGCATCAACGTGCCGTCGATCTTGATGTAGTCCAGCGGCAAGTGCGAGAGCAGCCGCCGCGGATCGCGCCCGGCGCCGAAGTGTTCCAGCGCAAAGCGGAAGCCGTCGCGGCGCAGACCCAGTGCGAGATCGGTCGTGTCGGCCAGATACTCCGCCGACACCTGTTCGCTCACCTGGAACACGATGCGTTGCGGGTCGATGCGCGTCGCCTTGAGCTGATTCTGCAGCCACGGCAGCAGCGACTTGTCGCGCACCGAATCCTTCGACAGGCGTACGAACAGCTGGTTGACCTTGCGACTCGCGCAGAACGTCATCGAGGCGCCGATCACCCAGCGGTCGATGTTCTTCATCAGATCGTTGCGCTCGGCGGCCGCCATGAACTCCGACGGCAGCACTTCCTGTCCCTGCTCGTCGACCATGCGCACCAGCACGTCGAACATGCCGCGGTCCTCGCCCATCAGGCTGGCGATCGGCTGCTGCATCAGACGGAAGCGGTTCTCCATCAGCGCGGCGCGGATGTAGCGCACCCAGATCGCATCGGCCGCCTGCTGGCGCGTGTCTTCGTCCTGCGTGTCGATGATTGCGACGCGGCCGCCGCCGGCGGCCTCGGCATTGGCCCGTGCGCTCAACGCGTCGTTGATCGAGCGAGTGAGATCCGGTGTGCGGACATCGATCATGCCGATGCCGACGCTGCAGGTGCAGGAGGTCTGCTTGTCGACAGCACGAAACACCTGCGCGCCGACCTTGCGGATCAGATTGTTCGCCCAGGTCTCGACGTCGCGCTGCGTGCCGCGCTCCATCAGCAGCACGAACGTGCCGTCGCCGAGACGACCGAACAGGTCGCTCGCCTGGCGCGTCTCGGCGATCAGACCGGCGAACTGCCCAATGAATTCTTCGATCGCCAGCGGACCGAGCTCGTCGGTCAGCGCATCGAGCTTGTCCGGTTGAATCGCCACGAGCTGGCGGATGCCGGCCTTGATCGGCTGCGACAGCTCCTGCTGGAGCTGCTGCATGAAGAAGCGCCGCTGCAACGCGCCGGTCGCAGCATCGCGCTCCAACGCATCAGTGAGCTGCTCGTTGATCGTGCCGGCATCGCGCTTCTTGGACGCCACGCTCAGGCGCACCGCAGGCTCGCCGTCGAAGTCGGCTGGCGACAGCTCGATCTCGAGCGGCACCGTCGAGCCGTCAGCGAGCACCGCGCTCGCGCGCAGCGAATGATTCGACCACTTGCCCTGCAGACACGCGACCAGCGCGCCCTTGATCGCGGCGTGCGCTTCGGCATCGAACGCATCCATCAGCGGCGTGCCGAGGATCGACTCCGCATCCGGCAAGCCATAAAGATCCAGCCACGCGGGATTCGCGTCGACCACGATGCCTTCCTGCACGTGCGCGATCGCATCGGCCGAGCCGGCCATGAACGATTTCAACTGATCGCTGTACTCGCGCGCCGAGCTGATCGTGCGATTGAGCGTCTGCGCGCGGTTGTACGCTTCCAGCTCGCGCGCTACGACGAGGCGAAATCGCAGCGGGTTCACGAGCGTCACGGCGTCGCGCGCGCCCTGTTGCATCGCTGCCGCGATCGCGTCTTCGTCGAGCTGATCGCGCGCGATCAACACCGGCACTTCGGCGCCGAACTGCTTGGAGACGGCCATCACCTTGGCGATGTCGGCGGGATCCTGGCCGACGAACGCGACCAGCATGTGGGCATTGATCTGCGTCAGCGCCTCGCCGAGATCGTTGAGCTCGCGGATCCAGTTGCAGCGCACGGCGAGACCGGCGTTGCGCAGCGTGCTGTTGATGGCTTCGACGTTGTCCTGATGACGGGTCAGGACGATCATCGGCACCGCGCTCTGTTCGGCCAAGCTACTCTCCGCTTCTTTCGTGCAAGTCTAAGCTATTAATTACCGTGTTTGCCGCCTTGGCCGCTGCGATCAGGTCGGCGCAGGCGCGGCGCACCTGTTCGTCGATCTCGTTGGCGTGGTTCGCCCGGATCACTGCGACCTTCTGTAGCGGCACGCACGTCAGTCACTTGAGCAGCCCGCCGCGCCGGCTGGGACCGCCGCCGCCTGCTGCCGCTGAGGCGTTTGCGGCTGGCCGGGGAGGGAGGTTGCGGCTATCATCTGCGCCCCTTGCGGGAAACCCACCTATTTTATTGATTGACGGTGCCAAATGGGCAGCTTCTCCACGAACGAATTCAAATCCGGCCTCAAGATCATCCTCGAGAACGACCCGTATTCGATCGTCGAGAACGAGATGGTGAAGCCCGGCAAAGGCCAGGCGTTCAACCGCGTCAAGGTTCGCAATCTGAAGACCGGCCGCGTCATCGAGCGCACCTTCAAGTCGGGCGACAGCGTCGAGGCTGCGGACGTGGTCGAAACGGAGATGCAGTATCTCTACACCGACGGCGAGTTCTGGCACTTCATGGTGCCGGACACGTTCGAGCAGTTCACCGCCGGCAAGGAAGCGATGGGCGAGGGCGCCATCTGGCTGAAGGACGGCATGGAGTGCACGGTGATGTTGTGGAACGGTCAGCCGCTCAATGTGACGCCGCCGGCCCACGTCGAGCTGAAAGTGGTCGAGACGGATCCGGGCGTGCGCGGTGATACGGCGACGGGTGGTGCGAAGCCCGCGAAGCTGGAAACCGGCGCAGTCGTGCGCGTGCCGCTGTTCATCAATGAGGGCGAGACGATTCGCGTGGATACGCGGACGTCGGAGTATTTGTCGCGCGGTAAGGCGTAAGAGTCAGAGCGCTTTCAAGAGCTCGGCGACGACCTGTTCCAGTCCCGCCTGATCTTCGGCATCGAAGCGCTCGAACTTCGGGCTGTCGAGGTCGAGCACGCCGATCAGCTCGTTCCCGCGCAGCAGCGGCACCACGATCTCCGAGTTCGATGCCGAGTCGCAGGCGATGTGTCCGTCGAACTCGTGCACGTTCTTGACGATGACCGTCGCACGGCGCGCGGCCGCCGTACCGCACACACCTTTGCCGAGCGCGATGCGTACGCACGCGGGTTTGCCCTGGAACGGCCCGACCACCAGCTCGCCGTCCTTGAGCAGATAGACGCCCACCCAGTTCAAGTCCGGCAGCGAGTGATAGAGCAGTGACGTCGTGTTCGCGAAGTTCGCGATCGCGTCGCGCTCGCCTTCGAGCAGCGCACGGGTCTGTGCGACGACCTCCGCATAGAGCGCCGGCTTCGGTAGCGTGGTATCCGTGGTGATCTCGTGCATGGTCATGCCCTGTCGAGAGGAAACGCGAGCACTTCGTCGATGTGGCGGGCACCGATCGCGCACATGACCAAGCGGTCGAAGCCGAGCGCCACGCCGGAGCATTCAGGCAGTCCGTGCTCCAGCGCTGCGAGGAAGTTCTCGTCGATCGGTACCAGCGGCAAGCCGCGGCGTTGGCGCTCCGCCACGTCGCGCTCGAAGCGAGCGCGCTGCTCCTGCGGATCGCCGAGCTCGTGAAATCCGTTGCAGAGCTCGATGCCGTCCATGTACGCCTCGAAGCGCGACGCGATGTGTCCGTGCACGCGTGCCAGCGCGGCCTGCGACGCGGGGTAGTCATAGATAAAGGTGAGGCGATCGAGCCCGAGCTGCGGACCGACCAGCGTGCCCATGATCAGGTCAAGACACGCGTCGCGGTCATGCGTCACGTCGCGCGGCACTTCGATGCCGGCGCTCTGCAGCCGTGCGACCAGTATCGGCGTCGCGTCCTGAAACACGTCCACGCCGGCGTGCAGCTGCATCGCTTCGCGATATGTCAGGCGCTCGGCACGATCGAACTGACGTGACGCCGGCAGCACTGCGCTGATCAAGCGCTCGACGTCCGACATCAGCGAATGATGGTCGTAGCCGACGCGATACCACTCGATCATCGTGAACTCGGGGTTGTGCCAGCGGCCGCTCTCGCCGTCGCGATAGACCTTGCAGATCTGCCAGATATCGCCGCAACCCGCGGCGAGCAGACGCTTCATCGCGTACTCGGGCGAGGTATGCAGGAACGCCCGGCGTCCGGCAGGCGTCGCCTCGACGCTGGCGATGTGCACGTCGGTGACGGCCGCTGCGCTCAGTGCCGGCGTTTCGACTTCGAGCGCGCGAGTGGCGGCGAAGTATTCACGCGTCGCGCGCAGCATCGCTGCCCGGACTTCGAGCGTCGCGATCGATGCAGTCGGCCGCCAGCTCATTTGCTCACCGTGCGGGCAATGGGTCGTCCGAGCTGCACCGTCGATTCCGGCACCAGCGTGGATTCCCAGGCGACGCGATTGCGCTCGAACAGCAATATCACGGTCGATCCCATATTGAAGCGACCGAGCTCTTCGCCCTTCGCGAATTGTCGGCCGAGCCCGGTCGCGATTCGCGTCGGCGCTTTGCGGGCGCGCGGCGGCGGGTTCACTTCACCGCAATGGACGGTTTCGATGCTGCCGACGAACAGAGCGCCGACCAGGATCACGGCCATGCGGCCGAGCGGCGTCGTGAAGTCGCAGATCAAGCGCTCGTTGCGTGCAAACACACGTGGCACTGCTCGCGCGGTCGCAGCGTTCACGCTGAAGAGCTCGCCGGGCACATAAACATTGTCGCGAGCCGTGCCGGCGCACGGCATGTGAATGCGGTGATAGTTGTATGGCGCGAGGTAGATGCACACAAAACTGCCGTCGCGATACGTCGCGACAGCTTCGGCATCGCTCCCGAGCAACTCCTGCAGCGAATAGTTCTGTCCTTTCGCCTGGATCAAGAGATCGCCTTCGATTGCGCCGCACTGACTCACCGTGCCGTCGACCGGGCTGACGATGGCGTCGGATTCCGCAGCGATCGGCCGCACGCCAGGACGCAACGCGCGCGTGAAGAAATCGTTGAAGCTGCGATACGCGAACGGATCCGGCTGCACGGCCTCGGCCATGTTCAAGCGATAGACGCTGAGGAAGATGCGCAGGAACGTGTTCCTGATCCAGCGCACTTCGCTACGCGCGACCGCATAGATCACGCGCGACAGCAGGCGCTTCGGCAGGATGTACTGGAGGGCAGCGAACCAGCGATCGCCGGCTCGAATCGTCGGTGCTGCCGTCATGCGCCTGTGATCCGCCGATAGTCGTCCGCGATCTGCTGCGGCACGTGCGGCGCCGAGAACAGCGCGCGCAGCGCGCCGTCGGGATCGACGAGAAACACCGAAGTCGTGTGATCGACGCTGTAGCTGCCGCCCTCGATCGGTCGCTTGGCGGCGGCCACGCCCATGCGCAGCGCGAACTCGTCGATCTCCGCTTTGGTGCCGGTCGCGCCGACGAAGCTCGGATCGAATGCCTTCACATAGTCGGCCAGGCGCTCGGGCGTATCGCGCTCCGGGTCGACCGAGATCATCACGACCTGCGGGCGGAGCTGCTCCGGCAGAGTTGCGAGCTGTTTGCTCGTCGCGGCCAGCGCGGTCATCGTGACCGGGCAGACGTCCGGACAGCTGGTGAAGCCAAAGAACACGAAACTCCAGCGGCCGCGCAGCCGGGCCACGTCGAACGGCTGACTGTTTTGATCGACGAGCGCGAGCGGCGGCAGCGGTCGCGGGGGCGAGAGCACTGTCGCAGTGGCAATGCCCATTTGTGCGCCGGCCTGACGCTGCAGCACCCAACGCGCCGACAGAATGCCGGCGCCGATGGCTACAATGGCGACAAGAGCTGCGAGCGCGATCGTCTGAGTTCGGGACATCGTTTCCTCGTGGCGGCGCGAATTATCGCACGGCTGCTCATGAACCCGACTTCTCATCCTCCCGGCGCCGCGCCGGTCACGCTGCCTGCACCGGATCCGGCGACGGTCGAGCAGCTGATTCACTACGGCACGCTGCTGTTCGAGCAGTCGCAGCTGTGGTTCGGACACGGCACCGACAACGCATTCGACGAAGCGGCGGAGCTCGTGTTCTTCGGCGCCGGGCTGCGGCACGAGGACGCGGCCGACGTTTACAGCCGGCAGCTTGGCGCGGCCGAGCGCGCCGCGATCCTGGCGCTGTTCGAGCGACGTGTGGCCGAGCGCATTCCCGCCGCGTACCTCACGCATCGCATGTGGTTCGCCGGACATGAGTTCTACGTCGACGAACGTGTGCTGGTGCCGCGTTCGCCGCTGGCCGAGCTGGTCGAAGTGCAATTTCAGCCGTGGATCGCGCCGGCGAAGGTGCAGCGGGTTCTCGATATCGGCACCGGCTCGGGCTGCATCGCGATCGCCAGTGCGCTTGCCGTGCCCGACGCGCAGGTCGACGCGAGCGATATTTCGAACGACGCGCTCGCCGTCACTGCGATCAACATCGCCAGGCATGGCGTGCAGGCACGCGTGCGTCCGATCCGCTCCGATGTATTCGCCGCGCTCGCGGGCGAGCGCTACGACGTGATCGTGTCGAATCCGCCCTACGTGGGTGACGCGGAGATGGCGACGCTGCCGCCGGAATACGGGCACGAACCCTCGACCGGCTTGCACTCCGGAGTCGACGGGCTCGACGTCGTGCGGCGGATCCTGAGCGGCGCCGCAGCCCACCTGGAGCCGCACGGCGTGCTCATCGTGGAAGTCGGCAACTCCGAGCAGGCGGTGGTCGAGGCATTTCCGCAGGTGCAGTTCACCTGGCTGCACTTCGAGCGCGGCGGCGGCGGTGTGTTTCTGCTGAGCGCGGAGCAGCTAGAATCGGCCAATGTCCGGTAATACCTTCGGCAAGCTGTTCACTGTTACGTCGTTTGGCGAAAGCCACGGACCGGCGCTCGGCTGCATCGTCGACGGTTGTCCGCCGGGGCTGGAGCTGTCGGAGCAGGACATCCAGCCGGAGCTGGAACGACGGCGCACCGGCACGTCGCGCCACACCAGCCAGCGCAAGGAGCCCGATCAGGTCCGCATCCTGTCCGGTACCTTCGAAGGGTGCACGACCGGCACGCCGATCGGTCTGCTGATCGAGAACGAAGATCAGCGCTCGCGCGATTACGAGAAGATCAAAGACCGGTTCCGTCCCGGGCACGCCGACTACACGTACCAGCAGAAATACGGTTTCCGCGACTACCGCGGCGGCGGTCGTTCGTCGGCGCGCGAGACCGTCATGCGCGTCGCCGCTGGAGCGATTGCGCGCAAATATCTGCGCGAGCGTCTCGGTGTCGCCATCCAGGGTTATCTCGCGCAACTCGGTCCGCTGGCGCTGGAGGTCAAGTCGTTGGCGGGTGTCTACGACAATCCGTTCTTCTGTCCCGATCCGTCGCGGCTCGAAGAGCTCGACGCGTACATGACGGAGCTGCGTCGGTCCGGCGACTCGGTGGGCGCGCGCGTCAACGTCATCGCAACCGGCGTGCCGCCCGGGCTCGGCGAGCCGGTGTTCGACAAACTGGATGCCGACATCGCGCACGCGATGATGGGCATCAACGCGGTCAAGGGTGTCGAGATCGGCGCGGGGTTCGCGGCGATCGAGCAGAAGGGCAGTCAGCATCGCGACGAGATGTCGCCCGCCGGCTTCCTCTCGAACAACGCGGGCGGCATGCTCGGTGGCATTTCGTCCGGCCAGGACATCGTGGTGAGCATCGCGCTCAAGCCGACCTCGAGCATCATCATTCCCGGTCGCACGATCGACGAGCTGGGCGCCAGCGTCGAGGTCATCACGACCGGTCGCCACGATCCGTGCGTGGGCTTGCGCGCGACGCCGATCGCGGAAGCAATGCTCGCGCTCGTGCTGATGGATCACTACCTGCGCCACCGCGCGCAGAACGCTGACGTTGTCGCAAAAACTCCTAGGATTCCGCCGCGCGCGTAGCACTGCGGACGCGCTGTTAGGGGCCCATCTCACGGTCGTTTTGCGGGCTACGTACCTTATCGGAACACGGGGTTTCATGTAGTGTTCGCCGAGTGCGAAAAACGGGTGCCCGCGCGCGTTAGGAATATGAGCAGACGTTGGAATGTAGCGGTGGTCGGCGCGACTGGCCTCGTCGGCGGCAACATGCTGTCGATCCTGGAACAGCGTGCCTTTCCGGTCGGTGAGGTTCACGCCGTGGCGAGCGCCCGCTCCGTGGGTCGCTCGGTGCGCTTCAAAGGACGGGAGCTGCCCGTTCAGGATCTGGAGACGTTCGACTTCTCCAAGGTGCACATCGGCCTGTTCTCGGCCGGCGCCAGCGTCTCCAAGGTGCATGCGGTGCGCGCCGGCAAGGCTGGCTGCATCGTTATCGACAACACCTCGCAGTTCCGCTACCAGGACGACATTCCGCTGGTGGTCACCGAGGTGAATCCGCACGCGATCGCCGGGTACCGCAAGCACAACATCATCGCCAACCCGAACTGCTCGACCATGCAGATGCTGGTGGCGCTGAAGCCGCTGCACGACGTCGCGCAGATCGAACGCATCAACGTTGCCACCTATCAGTCGGTCTCCGGCGGCGGGCAGAAGGCGATCGACGAGCTGGATCAGCAGCACGCGGCGCTCGCCCGGGGCGAGGCGGCTGTGCCGAAAGTCATCGCCAAGCAGATTGCCTTCAACTGCGTGCCGCAGATCGACGTGTTCCTCGACAACGGCTACACCAAGGAAGAGATGAAGATGTTCTGGGAGACCCAGAAGATCATGGAGGACCCCTCGATCCGCGTGAACGCCACCGCCGTGCGGGTCCCGGTCCATGTCGGGCACTCGGAAGCGGTGCACATCGAGACGCGGCGCAAGCTGACCGAGACGCAGGCGCGGGAGATCCTGGGCCGCGCGCCCGGCGTCGTGGTCATCGACGAGCGCAAGCCGGGGGGCTATCCCACGGCCGTTACGGAGGGGGCGGGCACCGACCCGGTGTACGTGGGTCGCATCCGCGAGGACATCTCGCACGAGCGAGGTCTGAATCTGTGGATTGTGTCCGATAACGTTCGCAAGGGAGCTGCTTTAAATAGCGTCCAAATCGCCGAAATTTTGGTGAAAGATTACTTGTAAGCTATATTTGCGCGCGCAAAGTCAAGAAGCACATGAGCTTTTGACCGCTCGCGCCTGCCCAAAAGCATCGATTTAAAGGCCGAATTAAGAGGCCAAGGGCATTGGGAATGCATCGGGACGACGAGACCCGGGAGAGCTGATGAGAAGACATTTGCCGCGCCTGCTGCTGCTGGGCGCCCTGCTGTCCCCCATGACGCTGTACGCGCTGGGTCTGGGCGAGATCCGTCTCCATTCCGCCCTGAACCAGCCGTTCGACGCCGAGATCGAGCTGATTTCGCCGACGGCTGACGAGCTGGCGGCTTTGAAAGTCGGCTTGGCCAGCCCTGATCTGTATCAGCGCTACGGCATCGATCGTCCGCAGTACCTGTCCAACTTCACCTTCAGCGTCCGGCGCAGCGGCGATGGCCGCGCCAGCATCAAGGTCAGCTCCAGCCGCTCCGTCACCGAGCCGTTCGTCACAATCCTCGTCGAAGCCAGCTGGGCGCGTGGCCGCCTGCTGCGCGAGTACACGGTATTGCTCGACCCGCCGGTCTTCATGCCGTCACAGCCTGAGGCTCCGGCACCGGTGACGACGCCGCAGGCCGGCACGCAGCAGGGCCGGATCGAGCGTCCGATCGCCCAGCAGCCAAAGCCTGAGCCGCAACCGTCGGAGGCGACCCCGCTACCGACGCCGCCCACGCGGACTCCTTCCGAGCGGACGCAGGAGCCGGTGACTTCCGCATCGACCGGAACGCCAATCACGGGTGAGTACAACGTCCAGCGCAACGACACGTTGTGGCGTATCGCCAGCGGCGTCAGGCCAAGCAGCTCACGCCGCGAGATCAATCGCACGATGATCGCGCTGTTCCGCGCCAACCCGGCGGCGTTCAACGGCAACATCAATCGTCTGCGCTCCGGCAGCGTGCTCCGTATTCCGGAGTTGTCGGACATCGAAGCGATTTCGACTGGCGAAGCCACTGCGGAAGTCGCACGTCAGGCTGCCGAGTGGAGCGGCGCACAGCCCAGTCAGGTCGCGCAGGAAGAAGCGAATCGGCTGCGACTCGTTACGCCGGCAGAGACGCCGGCCGCGCCGACGCCGGGCACGCCCGCGCCTGAACAAGTCGCGAAAGCGCCGACGACTACTCCGTCGACCACAGGTCCGACGCCGCAAGACAATCGTGTAGCGCTGCCGAACCAGGGGCTGGCCGCGACTCAGCAGAGTGCCACCACCCCGCCGGTCGAAGCCGCTCCGCAGCCGGAGGCGACTACTCAGGAACCGACCGCGCAACAGACCGAGCCAACGGCCGAGACGCCGCCGACCACTGAGCAGGCTGCACCGCAGAGGCCGGTTTCGCGTCCGCCAGTTCAGACGCCCGCCGAGCCGACGCCGTCGCTCCTGGATCGTGTCAATGAATACTGGTGGGTGCTGGTCGTGCTGGGCGTGCTGGTCGTCATCGGACTGGCAGTCGCATTCATTCGCCGCCGTCGCGAGGAAGCCTCGGTTGCCAGCGACGCAATGGCTGGCCTGGACTTCGAGCCGCGTCCCACCCGCGCTGCGCCGGCGATGTCGCCGGCAACCAAGGCGCGCGATCGCGACTCATTCCTCGTCGAGGACTCCGACGAAGATACCTTGGACGGACTGCAAGAGCCGTCGGCGCCGACCTCGCGCCGTGCTGAGCCGGCGCCGACCAAGGCGCGCGACACAGTCGCCTCCGCGACGGTCTCTGCCGCAGCGGCCGCCGCCAGCCCGCGTCTCGACGAGACGATGAGCAGCGAAACGCAGGTGCGTTTCGATCAGCAGGACGCACTCGCCGAAGCCGACTTCCACATGGCTTACGGCTTGTATGACCAGGCCGCCGATCTGGTGAAGATCGCGATCGAGCGCGAGCCCGCGCGGCGCGATCTGAAGCTGAAGCTGCTCGAGATCTACTTCGTCTGGGGCAACAAGGATCTGTTCCTCGACACCGCTCGCGAGCTGCACGGCAGCCGCGCCCAGGCGGCGCCGGGCGAGTGGGACAAAGTGCTCATCATGGGCAAGCAGATCGCGCCGGACGACGCCATGTTCAAGGGCGAAGCCGGTGCGGCGCACGTCGATCTGGTGGACGTCAACCTCGAAGGCGGCGAGAACCGCGTCGACGTCGACCTGTTTGCCGAACCCGATGGCGACAAGCCTGCCGGTCTCGACCTCGAGTTCACCAGCGGCGAGCGCAAGGCGCCCGCTGCATCCGGCTCGTCCAACGACCTGGATTTCCTGCTCGACGAGCCGAAGCGCGGCTCCGACGAAGAGCCGACGCGCGAGTTCGATCAGCTGTCGCGCACGCAGGAGACGCCGACCATCGAGTCGCCGCAAATCGATCGCGGTGCGCAGACGATGCGCGAGCGCACGATTCGCGAGAAGGCAGCCAAGGCGGAACAGACCGCAGAGCTGTCGCTCGACGATCTCGGCCTGGACGTCGACTCGCTGGAAGCGTCCGGCTCGCTCGAAGACACCACGTCGTTGGAGAAAGATCCGACGGCAGAAGGCCCGGGACCCATTCGCGATGACGAGATGACGCAGCTCGCGCCGGCGCTCGGCAATTTCGATCGCACGATGAAGGCGCCGCGCGACAAGTTCGACATCGAGACGACCGGCACGATATACATCGATCAGGTCGATCTCGCCGGTGGCGACACCGTCGAGCAGCCGCGCGTGGCGGAGAACGATTCCACCGCGGAAATGAAGCGTCCTTCGTCGAAGGACCTGGACCTCGATCTGGATCACCTGTCCGGCTCGGGCAGCGGACCGGAAACCGTGCGTCAGACTCGTGGCGGCAGTCGCGACGACGACAACTTCTCGAGCGACGTATTCGCAGATCGCACCTCCGAAGTGCCGCGCGTCGACCTCGACGTCGGCGAGCCGCTGTCGGGCGATGATGGCGACACGGCGCACCGCCGTACGCTTGCGGGCGGCGACGTCGGGTTGTCGGAGCTCGAGCCGGTGACGATGAGCGAAGTCGGTACGAAGCTCGACCTGGCACGCGCCTACATGGACATGGGCGACCCGGACGGTGCCCGCAGCATCCTCGAAGAGGTGCTGTCCGAGGGTAACGCGAGCCAGAAGCAGGAAGCGCAGCGCCTGATGGAGTCGATCAGATAACCCGAATCGCCCTCGGCCTGGAGTACGACGGCACGGCCTTCAGCGGCTGGCAGTCGCAGGCGCACGCAGTGGGGGTCCAGTCGGTCGTCGAAGCGGCGCTCTCCAGCGTCGCGGATCACCCTGTCGAAATCACGGCGGCCGGTCGGACCGATGCCGGCGTGCACGCCCACATGCAGGTCGTCCACTTCGATACGCAGGCCGCGCGCACCGAGCGCGCCTGGGTGCTGGGCGCGACGACCAATCTACCGGCGCAGGTGAGCGCGCTCTGGGCGCGCGAAGTCCCGGAAGCCTTTCACGCCCGTTACAGCGCGATCGTGCGCACCTACCGTTACGTGATCTTCAACCGCATGCCGCGTCCTGCGCTCGCGGCCGATCGCGTGTGCTGGGTACGCGATCCGCTCGATGCAGAACGCATGCGGACGGCGGCTGCGCACCTCGTGGGCGAGCACGATTTCACGTCGTTTCGCGCCGCTGAATGCCAAGCGCGCTCGCCGATGCGCAACCTGCATGAGATTGGCGTCGTGCGCAGCGGCGAGCACATCGTCCTGACGGTTCGCGCCAACGCCTTTCTGCATCACATGGTTCGCAATATCGCCGGCGTGCTGATCGCGATCGGCGCGGGCGAGCGTCCGACCGATTGGACCGCCGAGGTGCTCGCGGCACGCGATCGCACCAAGGGCGGGGTGACGGCTCCGCCGGGCGGGCTGTATCTGGCAGGCATTCGCTACACGCCCGGCCTGGGCTTGCCAAGCGAGCCTCCTGACCCCACGATGCCTCCATGACCTGGTTCGAAAAAATCATGCCTTCGCGGATCAAGACCGAGCGCCGCACGCGCTCGGTTCCGGAAGGCCTGTGGATGAAGTGCGCGGCTTGCGACGCGGTGCTGTACCGCGCCGAGCTGGAGCGCAACCTGCACGTCTGCCCGAAGTGCGGCAATCACATGCGCATCGGCGCGCGCGAGCGGCTCGAATACTTCCTCGACCCGGAAACGGCCGAAGAGCTGGGCGAGGGCATCGAGCCCGAAGATCCGCTCAAGTTCCGCGACACCAAGAAGTATCGCGATCGTGTACTGCAGGCTCAGAAGAACACGCAGGAGAAGGATGCCCTGGTCGTGATGAGCGGGACCCTGCACGGTCTGCCGATCGTGGCGGGCGCCTTCGAGTTCGCGTTCCTGGGCGGCTCGATGGGCTCGGTCGTCGGCGAGCGTTTCGTGCGCGGCGCCGAGCATTGCCTCGAGCATCGCAAGCCGTTGGTGTGTTTCTCCGCCAGCGGCGGCGCACGCATGCAGGAAGCGTTGCTGTCGCTGATGCAGATGGCGAAGACCAGCGCTGCATTGGCGCGCTTGAGCACTGAGCGCCTGCCGTACATCTCCGTGCTGACCGACCCGACGACTGGCGGCGTGTCTGCGAGTCTCGCGATGCTCGGTGACGTGAACATCGGCGAGCCGAAGGCACTCATCGGCTTCACCGGCGCGCGCATCATTCAACAGACGGTGCGCGAGACGTTGCCGGAAGGGTTTCAGCGCGCGGAATTCCTGCTCGATCACGGCGCGCTGGATATGATCGTCGACCGCCGCGACATGCGCGATCGCATCGCCGGCCTGCTGACGATGTTCATGCACAAGCCTGCCGTCCCGGTGAGCTGATGCATGGTCGGGCCTAGCGAGCGGAACCCGCGGTTCCGCCGTCTCGCCGATTGGCTCGCGTGGCAGGAAACCCTGCATCCGAACGCGATCGATCTCGGGCTCGATCGCCTGCAACGCACGCTCGACCGTCTGGGATGGCAGCGTCCTGCCTGCCCGGTCATCACGGTCGCTGGCACTAACGGCAAAGGGTCTTGTGTCGCGCTGACTGCGCGCATCCTTCGTGAGGCCGGCTACCGCGTTGGCACTTTCACTTCGCCCCATCTGCTGCGCTACAACGAGCGCATCGTGATCGATGGCAACGAGGTGTCCGACGAGGCGCTGGTGGGAGCCTTCGAGCGCATCGATGCTGCTCGCGGCGACGACACTTTGACGTTCTTCGAATTCAACGCCGCCGCAGCGCTGCTGATATTCGCCGACGCCGGTCTCGATGCGGTCGTGCTCGAAGTGGGCATGGGCGGACGGCTCGATGCGGTGAACGTCGTCGACGCCGACGTCGCACTGGTCACGTCGATCGATCTCGATCACTGCGACTGGCTGGGCCGGGACCGCGAGACGATCGGCCGCGAGAAGGCGGGGATTTTTCGCGCGGGCCGTCCCGCGATCTTCGGTGCCCGAGACATGCCGGCATCCATTCGCGCGTCCGCGCAGACTGTCGGCGCTGACCTGCAGCAACTCGGTCGCGATTTCGACTGGGTTCGCAGCGGTGCTGGCTGGACCTGGCGAGGTCGGGCCGGCCAGCAAGTCGATCTGCCCGCGCCGGCGCTGCACGGCGAGATTCAATTCGACAACGCAGCGGCCGTGCTCGCGGCGCTGGCGACGTTGGAATCGCGGCTGCGCGTTCCGCGCCCGGCCATCGAGCGCGCGTTGCAGACAGTCACGCTGCCGGGGCGCTTCCAAGTCGTGCGGCAAACGACGCCTCGAGCCATCGAGTGGATTCTCGACGTCGCCCACAACCCCGCCGCCGCACACACGCTCGCCGCGCAACTCGCGGCACGCGAAACCTCCGGTCGAACGATCGCAGTCTGCGGAGTGCTCGCCGACAAGGACATCGACGGGATCGTCGGCCAGGTTAGTCGCTCATTCGACACCTGGGTGATCGTCGGCTTGCAAGGCGCTCGCGCCCTCGCGCCGGAGGCGCTGGCGACGCGCGTGCGCAATCTCGGCGCAAACGTCGAGGCAGTTGCGGCTGACGTCGTCGCGGGATGCCTGGCGGCGGAAGCGTTGGCACAGGCCGGTGACCGTATCGTCGTGTTCGGTTCGTTCCTGACCGTCGGTCCCGCGCTCGGCTGGCTTTATACTTCGCGCCCGTGGAGCGCATAGTCAAAGAACGCCTGGTCGGCGCGGCCGTGCTGATGGCCGCTGCGATCATCCTGATCCCGGAGATGCTGGGCGGGCCGGATCGCGGCTCGCAGGCGGAGCCGGCCGCGCAATCGCGCAACGACGCTCCTATCAAGACGTACACGATCGACCTCAGTCATTCACCGAGCGCTCAGCCGACGCCG
>DATJIP010000072.1:0-6549 GCA_035493235.1 Steroidobacteraceae bacterium | reverse complement strand
CCGAGCGGCTGGCGCGCCAGGCGATCTTCAACGACGGCGCGCTCATGCCGAGCGACCTGCCCGGCGTCATGCAGGCCAAGTACGAACTCCTCAATCGCGGCGGCGTGCTCCATTTCGAGTACGACACGGCACACTTCGCCGACCTGGGCGGCATGGCGCGCCTGAAGGACTGGCTGAAGCTGCGCAAGCCGGCCTTCGACGGCTCCGCGCCGGAGCTCGCAGCGCCGAAAGGCGTGCTGCTGCTCGGCGTGCAGGGCTGCGGCAAGAGCGTCGCCGCGCGCGCCGCGGCAGGAATCTACGGAGTGCCCCTCCTGCGGCTGGACTTCGGCGCGATCCACAACAAGTACATCGGCGAGTCGGAGCGCAACCTGCGCGAAACGCTGGCCACCGCCAACGTGATGGCGCCCTGCGTGTTGTGGATCGATGAGATCGAGAAAGGCGTCGCGACCGGCGACGGCGACAGCGGCACCTCGCGCCGGCTGCTTGGCGCGTTCCTGACCTGGCTGGCGGAGCGCAAGACGAAGGTGTTCGTCGTCGCGACGGCCAACGACATCGCGGCGCTGCCGCCGGAACTGATTCGCAAGGGGCGCTTCGACGAGATCTTCTTCGTCGACCTTCCCGACACCGCAACGCGCGCCGACGTCCTGCGTATCCACACCCGCAAGCGGAAGCTGCAACTGACCGACGCCGAGGCAACGCAGCTGGCGGCGCTCTGCGACGGGTTCTCGGGTGCCGAGATCGAGCAGGCGGTCGTGTCCGCCGTCTACGCAGCGCTCGCGGGCGGTCACACCGTCGGCGCGCAAGACATTCTGCGCGAGCTCAAGGGCACGCGACCGCTGTCGGTGGTGATGGCGGAGAAGGTTGCGGAGTTGCGGGAGTGGGCAGCCGAGCGAACGGTGCCGGCGAACTAGCCGATTAGCTAGCACGGCAAGAGTCACGCCTCTTGCCGGGCGTGTCGAAAGGGCCTCGGCCGCTTTCGACCACTTAACTAGGACCGCCCTCTTCGCCGTAGTCGGCGACCCACGCGGCGATGTCCTGGTCGTACGTAACGATGTTTTCGGCGGTCGCTGCGCGCTTCACACGGTCGCGCACCGCGTCCCACTTCTCGCCCAGCGGCAGCTCTTCGACCAGGATGACCTTGGCGGCAGCCTTGTCGAGCGTTCGCAGGTTTGCGTAGAGCTGACGCGCGTACGCATCCGGCCGGATGCCGGCGTTGATCCAGGTCATGTATGGGTTCGCCCGGCCCGGCGGACGCTGCGCCAGCACCGCGACCTTCTCGTGGTTGTCGGTGAACTCGTTCATCACCTGCTCGAGGCGGCGGCTCGGCACGACGTTGACCGGCGTGACCGGCGAATAGTGGCGCGTCGTGGTACCCGGCACGCGCGGTGCGTTCGGGTTCGGACCGGACTGAATCGTCGGCACGACGGCGCGCAGCTGCGACAGCGTGATGCTGCCGGGACGCAGCACACGCGGACCGTCGCCGATGCATGAGACGATCGTCGACTCCAGGCCGACCTTGCAGTCGCCGCCGTCCAGCACGAACTTGATCTCGTCGCCGAATTCCTCGCGCACGTGCTCGGCGCGGGTCGGGCTGAGATGTCCGTAGCGATTGGCGCTCGGCGCCGCGATGCCGCCGCCGAACGCATTCAAAAGCTGCTGAGCGACCGGATGATTGGGCACGCGGATCGCGACGGTGTCCTGGCCGCCGGTGATGACGTCGTTCACGGCCGGCGCGCGCTTCGCGACCAGCGTCAGCGGACCGGGCCAGAACGCATCGGCGAGCTTCTTCGCCTCGGGTGACATCTCACGCACCCAGCGCTGCAGGTAGCGCGGGTGGTCGATGTGCACGATCACGGGGTGCGTGGTCGGGCGGTTTTTGGCGCGGAAGATCTTGCGGACGGCGTCGGGATTGTTGGCGTTGGCGCCCAGGCCGTAGACCGTTTCCGTCGGAAACGCGACCAGCTCGCCGGCGCGCAGCGCTTCGACGGCTTCCTGGATCTCCTCCTGCAGTACTCGTCCGATCGCCATAAGGGGAGCAATGATAACAAGGCCCGGCGTGCTGCCGGGCCAGTCGCGTTCTAGCTACAACGTAGCGGTCAAAAGCCACGCCTTTTGACCGCGTTTGTCGAAAGGGCCTTGGCCGCTTTCGACCAGAAAACAAGAATTAGGGCAGTGACGCCCGCTTCCAGCCCTGATCCGTCCGGCGCAGCTCGTAGGTCGGCCAGTAGCGCTGGTCGACCTTGAGTGTGATGACTTCCACGGAGCTGTTCCAGCTCACGGTCTTCAGGCGCAGCGAGGAGCGATCCTCGCGGCCGGAGACGGCCTTCACGAAGGCATCCAGGTCGTGGATCGGCTGGCCGTCGACTTCGATGATGCGGCGGCCGGCCCACAGCTGATAGCGGGTGGACGGCGAGCCGTACGAGAAATAGGCGACGAAAACGCCGTCCGGGGCGATGCCGCGCTGAGCCGACAGCGCGCGATGCGGCTTCTGCAGGACTGCGCCCGACCACACCACGATGCGGTCGAGGTCGCGGCCGCCAAGCACCACAGTCGGCACATCGACCACCTGTTCCTTGCCCGCGCGCAGGACGGTCAGGCGTACCGAGTTCTTCTGCACGGCGCGCTCCACCTCGCGGAAGCGGTTCACGACCACGCCGTCGACGTCGAGGATCAGGTCGCCGGACTTCAGCAGCTGCGTAGCGGGCGCGCCGCCGACCAGTCGCTGCACGCCGAGCACCTGGCGCCGCTCGGGGCTGTGCTGCTCCAGCTTCTGCACCCACTCGTCGGTCAGACCGAGCTTGCGTGCGCTCGCGAGCGGCACGGGCTGCAACTCGACTTCCAGCGAATGCAGAGCCCGCCCGTCGCGAACGAGCGGCAGCGTCTCGATCAGCACGTCGGCCGGAATGCCGCGATTCTCCTGCACGACGTCGCGGCCGGACTCGTAGGCGAAGCTCGCCCAGCTTGCGAGCACCTCGCCGCTCTTGTTGACCAGCACGCCGTCGTAGTCGCTCGGACCGTTGATCAGCGCGATCGTCTCCAGGTTGGCGTCGCGGAACTGCAGCGTGCGCGACAGCGGATAGGCAACCGGATCGATCGAGGCAACCGTTGCCGAGCGCGATTGCACTTTGCCGTCGGGACGCACGCCGACTGCCCACACTTCTTCACCGGGACGCAGCTCGGTAGAACGCAGCGTCGCGGCACGCGCCGGCGTCGTGCCGATGAGCTTCGGGTCGTACGAGACGATCGCGAGGTTGTGCAGCGGATGCACGTACTCGACGCGGCCCGGAATCTCGATCGTCCCCGAGAAGGTCAGCCGCACGTCGCCGAGCGGCGTCGGGACCGTGTTGCGATCGACGAGCACCAGCCCGCGCTCGGCGT
The DNA here is from genome assembly GCA_035493235.1 of Steroidobacteraceae bacterium. Taxonomy (GTDB): domain Bacteria; phylum Pseudomonadota; class Gammaproteobacteria; order Steroidobacterales; family Steroidobacteraceae; genus Steroidobacter. The sequence continues at coordinate 3,171 of DATJIP010000072.1, read as the reverse complement.
CGAGGATCAACCCGGTGCCGTAGTAGCTGCGCTCGGTGATACCGGACACGGAGTACGGCATGTCGAAATTGACCAGCACGAGCGACGGCGCGAGCTTGTTGACGAGCGGATCTGCCGTCTTCGCATAGCTCGTGGTCGCGGGCGGCAGCGGCTGATCGCCATCGCTGTCAGCCCACGGCTTGCACGGCCACGTGCCCTGCACGTCGTCGCGCTTGCATTCGCGGGCCGGGAACCAGCGCCGATCCATGCGCATCACGCGCACCTGCGCCGTGTTGGGATCGTCGAGCGTGAAGAATCGTATGGGGGCGCGCTGACCCTCGTGCAGGTCGCCCAAAACGTTCTCGAAGTCGGCGAGCGAGGCAATGTCCTTGCCGCCCACTTCAGTGACGACAGCACCGCGCGGCACCGCCGCCGCGCCGAGAATGTAGCCAGGGTTTGCAACGTACACGCCGCGAATGGGCACATTGATATGGCGCGCCTGCTGCCACGACAGGTTGTGGACGACGCCGTCGCCGAACTCGAGGAACTGGTCCGGCGTGATCGAGTAGAGATCCTGCACGGCGAGCTCGCGCTCCAGCGCCTCGCCGCCGCGCTCGATGCCGAGCTTCACCGTCTTGCCGACGCTGTCGTCGAGCACTTTCGACAGCAGGTCGAAGTCCGCCGTCAGCTCGCCGTTGATGCGCACCAGGATGTCGCCGGGCTCGAGCGGCCCTTCCGCCGGCGCGCCACGCTGCACTTCGGACACGACCAGCATGCCGGTCTTGGTCGGAAACTTGCGCCGCACGGCTGCTTCGGTGTCGGCACGCAGGCCGAGGCGATGCACTTCATCGAACGGCGTGTAGTTGAAAACTGTCTGCAACGTGCCGCGTGCGACGGGCTTGCCTTCCTGGATCAACTGCAGCGCGCGCGTGACGCGATCGAGCGGCAGATAGAAGCTCGACTGCGCGGCCGAGCTGCCGCCGGCGTTGAGCGCGAGCACGCGCCCGTCGATATCGATGACCGGCGAGCCGGACGAGCCGCCGGAAGTGCCGGAAGCCGCCTGGTAGTAGAAGGTGTTGAAGTCGTTGTACTTGCCGATGCCGTAGTTCGGCGCTTCGCGATCGAGACGCGCGAGCGTGCCGGCCAGGATCGACAGTTGCTCGCCGGCGTCGTTGCCGACGACGCGAATCTCACGCCCGACCAGCGCGCCCTGCGGATAGAGCTTGAGCTCGGTCGGCTTGATGAAGCGCAGCTTCGAAGGATCGTAGCGATAGAAGCCGAAGTCGTGGATCGGATCGCGATACACCGGGTAAAGCGTGACTTCTTCGCGATTGAGGAACACCGCCTGCGCGGTCACCGGACCCGGCGTCACGACGTGCCGATTGGTGAGGATCAGGCCGCGCTTGGCGTCGACGACGAAGCCGGTGGCCTGGCTCGACATGTTCCACTCGGTATCGAACGCGCGCGCCAGGTCGACCTGGATCGTCACGACGCCGCTCGCGACTCGCTCGAGCGTTTTCGTCCAGCGCGAGTCGTCGGCCTCGGAGACCGGGACCACGCTGTTGGCGGCAGCGGCAGCCTCGCGTGCTTCGGCGACGGCCGAAGACGCAGTACCGGGAGGTGGCAGAGGAGCTTCGCTGGCAGCCCAAGCCGGGCTGCAAAGGGACGCGGTCAGGAGTACGAACAGTGCGGTTCTTTGCATGCAGGAAACCGTTGAGGAACACGCTCAGCCAAGCAACAGGAAGCCCCAGATCACCGCCAGCACGGCGAAGGATAGCAGCACGGCGGTGGAGCCCACGTCCTTGGCCAGACCTGAAAGCTCATGTCGTTCCAGACCGATGCGGTCGACAACAGTTTCAATTCCAGTGTTGAGCAGCTCGACGATCAGCACCAGCAGCACCGAAGCGACCAGCAGCGCCTTCTCGACCGGCGTCTTGCCGAGCCATGCGCCGAGCGGCAACAGCACTACGGCCAGCGCAACCTCCTGGCGGAACGCGGCTTCGAAGCGGAACGCGCCTTTGAAGCCCTGCCACGAGTTGACGAATGCGAGCACCAGGCGTCGCATGCCGGAAAGCTTGGGACGGTCTTGCATGACGGAGGGGACGTCGCTAGCCACGTTGATATGTCAGATCCAGTTGCTTCGCGGCACGGACATCGTCCAGCCGGCGGACCGGGAGAGTATACGGGGCGCCCTTGACCTTCGCGGCATCCTGTTCGGCCTCCCGCTGAATCGCAATCATCGCCTCGATGAAGGCGTCGAGCTCCTCCTTCGCCTCGGTCTCGGTCGGCTCGATCAGCAGACACTCCGGCACCAGCAGCGGGAAGTAAGTGGTCGGCGCGTGGAAGCCGTGATCGAGCAGCCGCTTGGCGAAGTCCATTGCGTTGACGCCGAGCTGCTTCGCCTGGCGCTTGAGCGTGATGATGAACTCGTGGCTCGCGCGACGTCCCGGGTAGGCGGCATCGAATCCTGCCTGCTGCAGACGCGCCAGCATGTAGTTGGCGTTGAGCGCGGCATATTCGGCCACACGCTGCATGCCGGCGCGGCCGAGCATGCGCATGTAAACGTAGGCGCGCAGCAGAACGCCGGCGTTGCCCATGAATGCCGACAAGCGGCCGATCGTCTGCGGGAGGTCTTGCGCGTCGAGCCAGCGATAGCGATCGCCGTCGCGGCCGACGATGGGAATCGGCAGGAACGGCAGCAGCCGTTCGCCAACGCCGACTGCACCGGAGCCCGGACCGCCGCCGCCGTGCGGCGTCGAGAACGTCTTGTGCAGGTTCATGTGGATGACGTCGAAACCCATGGTGCCCGGCCGCACCTTGCCTAGAATCGCGTTGAGATTCGCGCCGTCGTAGTACAGCAGACCGCCGGCATCGTGCACGAGCTTGGCGATCTCCTGGATACGACGCTCGAACACGCCGAGCGTCGAGGGATTGGTGAGCATGATGCCGGCGGTGCGCGGACCAAGCGCCTGCTTCAGTGCTTCCACATCCGTGTCGCCGTTCGGCAGCGAAGGAATTTCGACCACGGTGCAGCCGCACATGGTCGCCGTCGCCGGATTCGTGCCGTGCGCGGCGTCGGGCACGATGATCTCGGTCCGATCGAGGTCGCCACGCGCCTTGTGATACGCGCGGATCATCGCGACGCCCGCGAACTCGCCTTGCGCACCCGCCATCGGCGTGAGCGACACGCCC
>DATJIP010000071.1:0-2445 GCA_035493235.1 Steroidobacteraceae bacterium | reverse complement strand
GTTGCTCGGACCGTCCGGCTGCGGCAAGACCACCACCTTGCAGATGATCGCGGGCTTCGTCGAAACGACGCGCGGACGCATCACGCTCGACGGCCGCGACATCACGCACATGAAACCGAACAAGCGCGGTCTCGGCATCGTATTCCAGAGCTACGCGCTGTTTCCGCACATGAGCGTCGCTGACAACGTCGGCTTCGGGCTGGAGATGCGCAACATCGACAAGGCCGAGCGCAAGGAGCGCATCCGCGAAGCGCTGGCGCTGGTGCGCCTCGACGCGCTCGCGCATCGCTTTCCGCGCGAACTCTCCGGCGGTCAACGGCAGCGTGTGGCAATTGCCCGTGCCATCGTGATCGCGCCGCCGGTGCTGCTGCTCGACGAACCGATGTCGAACCTCGACGCCAAGCTGCGCGAAGACATGCAGTTCGAACTGCGCGGCATTCAACGCAAGATCGGCACGACCACCATCATGGTGACGCACGATCAATCCGAAGCATTATCGATCAGCGATCGCGTGGTGGTGATGGAAGCCGGCCGCATCACGCAGATCGACACGCCGTACGAAGCGTACGAGCGCCCGGAGAATCGCTTCGTCTCGCAGTTCATCGGCAAGGCCAACATGCTGCCCGGCATCGTGGTGGCGCGCGACGGCGACGCGATCCGCATCGACCTCGGCCACGATCTCGCCGAGACGGGGCACACGGCGCAGTTGCCGGCGCGCGAGCGCGTGGTCGGCGTCGGCGACGCGGTGACCTTGTGCATCCGCCCGGAAAAGCTGCGCCTGTGCGCACCGAACGCCGGACGTGTGCCGGCCACCGTGACGAGCCGCTTCTTCCTCGGCAGCCAGTGGCTGTACCGGCTGGACAGCCGGCTCGGCGAAGTGCTGGTGTGCTGCCAGAACGAAGGCACGGAGCCGCTCGCCGAAGGCGCGGCGGTCGGCGTCGACTGGAACAGCGAGGCAATCCGCTTCATTCAACGGGACGCGCATCATGGCTAGTACGCTGCCCGCCACCGACGACCGCGACATGAAATCCGGCAACAGCCGCCGCGCGCCCTGGCATGCGTTTTTGCCGCTCTGGCTGATGTGCGCGCCGGCCTTTCTGCTGTTCGTGGCGCTCGTGCTGGTGCCGCTATTGATGACGCTAGTGCTGACGTTCTATCGCTTCGATCCGGCCAGCGGGCCGATCGCCGCATTCCAGGCCGGCAATTACGCGGAAGTGCTGAGCTCGTCGTATTACCACACCATCTTTTTGCGGACCTTCGGCATTGCGTTTCTGGTCACGCTGCTGTGTATCGTGATCGGCACGCCGGAAGCGTACGTGCTCTCTCGCATGCGCGATCCGTATCGCTCGATGTTCCTGCTGGTGATTCTCGCGCCGCTGCTGGTCTCAGTGGTGGTACGGGCGTTCGGCTGGAGCATGCTGCTCAACACCAACGGCCTCGTGAACCAGGCGTTCGGTCTGGTCGGACTCGGGCCGTACAAACTCGAGTACACCACCTTCGCGATCGTCATTGCACTCGTTCACGTGATGCTGCCGTTCATGGTGATTCCGGTATGGACCGCCTTGCAGAAGCTCGACCCGCAAACGGAAAACGCCGCGCTTTCGCTGATGGCGTCGCCGGCCACCACCCTGCGCCGCATCGTCCTGCCGCAACTGACGCCGGGCATTCTGTCGGGCAGCCTGATGGTGTTCGGTCTGTCGGCGAGCGCCTTCGCGATTCCGGGCCTGCTCGGCGGACGACGCCTGAAGGTCGCCGCCACCGCCGTCTACGACGAATTCCTCGGCTCGCTGAACTGGCCGCTCGGCGCAACCATCGCGCTCCTTTTGCTGGTCGCGAATCTGATCGTGATGCTCACGTACTACCGGGTTCTGGAACGCAAGTACACCAGAAGCCTCGGCTAATTCATCGGCATACATTGGCTCACTCAGTGAAAACATCATGAGAAAAAACGGCCCCATCGCGCTGATTTTCCACACGCTCGTGATCGCGTTCGTGCTCGCCCCGCTCGTGATCGTCGTGCTGGTCGCCTTCACGCCCGACGAAACGCTCACGTTGCCCACGCACGGCGTCTCGCTGCGCTGGTTTCGCGCGATCCTCAATTACCCGGATTTCATCGGCGCGTTTCTCAACAGTCTGAAGCTGGCATTCGCTTCGGCGACGCTGTCGCTGATCGTGGCGCTCCCCGCCGCGCTCGCCATCGGCCGCGCGCGCTTTCCGGGGCGCAGCTTCCTTAACGGGCTGTTGCTGTCGCCACTCGTGATTCCCGGCCTCGTACTCGGCATCGCGCTGCTGCGCTTCTTCGCGCTGATCGGCGCGACCGGCTCGTTCGCGTGGCTCGTGCTCGCGCATATGATCATCATCACGCCGTTCGTCATGCGGCTCGTGCTGGCTTCGGTGAGCGGACTCGATCGCAGCGTCGAGCATGCCGCGCACTCGCTCGGCGCC
>DATJIP010000070.1:0-32690 GCA_035493235.1 Steroidobacteraceae bacterium | reverse complement strand
CTGCATCACTCGCTGCATATCGAGACGAATCTGTGCGGTGCCGATCTTGCCCTTGGCGTTGCGCAGCCGGTCGATGCGGCTCACTGCGAGATCGCCGGCATCCTTCGCAAACGGCCGATGCTGTGTCCCGGGCTTGAGCGTCGCCGCGCAATGGCGTGCGGCCTCGCGGCCGAACACGACCAGATCGAGCAGCGAATTCGAGCCGAGACGATTCGCGCCGTGCACCGAAACGCAGGCTGCTTCGCCGACGGCCATCAGGCCCGGCACCACGCTTTCCGGGTTGCCGTTCTTGAGCGTGACGACTTCGCCCTGCACGTTCGCGGGCACGCCGCCCATGTTGTAGTGAACGGTCGGCAGCACCGGGATCGGCTGCTTCGTGACGTCGACGCCGGCGAAGATCTTCGCGGTCTCGGCGATGCCGGGCAGACGCTCATGAATCACTTCCGCGCCGAGGTGCTCCAGGTGCAGGAAGATGTGGTCCTGGTGCTCGCCCACGCCGCGCCCTTCGCGGATCTCGATGGTCATCGCGCGGCTCACGACGTCGCGCGACGCGAGATCCTTGGCGTTCGGCGCATAGCGCTCCATGAAGCGCTCGCCGTTGGAGTTGCGCAGGATGCCGCCTTCGCCGCGCACGCCTTCGGTGATCAGACAGCCGGCGCCGTAAATGCCGGTCGGGTGGAATTGCACGAACTCCATGTCCTGCAGCGGCAGGCCGGCACGCAGCACCATGCCGCCGCCATCGCCGGTACACGTATGCGCTGAAGTGCAGGAGAAGTACGCGCGGCCATAGCCGCCAGTCGCGAGTATCGTCTGGTGAGCGCGGAACCGATGCAGCGTACCGTCGGCCATGTTGATGGCGACGACACCGCGACACTCGCCGTTCTCCATGATGAGATCGATCGCGAAGTACTCGACGAAGAACTGCGCCTGGTGGCGCAGCGCCTGCTGATACAACGTGTGCAGCATCGCGTGGCCGGTGCGATCGGCAGCCGCGCAAGTGCGTTGCGCCGTGCCCTTGCCGTAGTGGGTCGTCATGCCGCCGAACGGCCGCTGATAAATGCGTCCGTCGTCGGTACGCGAGAACGGCAAGCCGTAGTGCTCGAGCTCGATCACCGCATTCGGCGCTTCCTTGCACATGAACTCGATCGCGTCCTGATCGCCGAGCCAGTCCGAGCCCTTGACGGTGTCGTACATGTGCCAGCGCCAGTCGTCCTCGCCCATGTTGCCGAGCGCGGCGCTGATGCCGCCTTGTGCGGCCACAGTGTGGCTGCGAGTCGGGAAGACCTTGGTGATGCACGCGGTCGACAGGCCGGAATGCGCCAGACCGAACGTGGCGCGCAGACCCGCACCACCGGCGCCGACCACGACGACGTCGTAGCTGTGGTCGATGAACTTGTACTCGCTCATGCGATACCGCCGAACGCGATGCGCAGCACCGCGAAGATTGCGAGGGCAGCAACTGCCACGTGCGCGAAAGTCAGAAGCATCATCGTCGCGATCTTCAGACCGTGGTGATGGACGTAGTCCTCGACGACCACCTGCACGCCCAGCTGCGAGTGATAGACGAGCGTGGCGATGAGCAGCAGCAAGAGAACTGCATTGACCGGCATCGCGATCCACGTCACGACGACTTCATAACCGAAGTTCGGCATACGCAGCAGCGAGGCGACGAACCACAACCCGAGCAGCAGCAGTGCGACTGACGTTACGCGCTGCGACCACCAGTGCGAGACGCCTTCCTTCGCGGCGCCGAGTCCGAGCACGCGACCGATGGGACTGCGCAGGCTCATGCGGCACCTCCGAAGTGGCGCGCGATGAGCAGCCAGAACAGCGCGGTCGTGGCGATTGCGCCGAGGAACACGATCCAGCCGCTCAAGCGCGCGGGCCTGCGCTCGAGTCCGTGGCCGGTGTCCCACGTCATGTGACGCACGCCGTTCAGCAGGTGATAGAAGAAGGCGAACGAGAAGCCGATCAGCATGACGCGGACCAGCGGATGCCCGAAGAAGTCGCGGGCCTGGTAGTACATCGTGCGACCGCTCGCCGCAGCGATCAGCCAGTACACGAACAACAGCAGGCCGACCGACAACGCGCAGCCAGTCACGCGATGCAGGATCGACAACGCCATCGTGTACTGCCATCGGTACACGGTCAGAAACGGCGACAGCGGCCGTTTGCGAGTGTTAGAGCTATCCAAGCTGACCCCCACGGTCAGAAATCGATGCAGCGGCCGTTTTTCTCCCAGTCGCCGTAGCGCGTGGGATCGAGGCCGCCGCGGCCACCGTGCTCCGGCGACGGCTCGGTCTTGCGCGGTGCCGGCGCTGGAACTGCGGACTCGGCATTGCCGGCCAACTCATTCGTATTTGTGGTCGGCCGCGATCCGGACGATGATTGCGTGCCATGCGACATACAGCGAAGGCAAGTGTGCCAGAAGCACTTTTGAGGCGGAACCTCGCCTCATTAGTTTGTCGCGAGGCTTGTGTTCGGATTCCGCGAACGGATGACCCCCTCTCTTGACCTCTCTCCTGGGTTCTCTATTAGTCAGCGGTGCTGACGCCCGCAGCTTCCTGCAAGGTCAGTTGAGCGCCGACATCGACGCGCTCACGCCGGCACGCGCCCTCCCCGCTTCGTGCAATTCCGCGCAGGGTCGAGTGCAGGCCGTGCTGTGGCTGACCGAACGAGCCGACGGGATCGCGCTGCTGCTGCCCGCGTCGCTGACGGAGCGCATCGCGGCGCGGCTGCGGAAGTACGTGCTGCGGTCGAAGGTGAAGATCGACGAGTCGCCGGCGGCACCCGGGATCGTCGAGCCGGCGGCGTATCGCGAGCGCGACTGGCAACTCGCCGGCATTCGCGCCGGTCTGCCGCAGGTGTACCCGGAGACTTACGAGAGTTTCGTCGCGCAGATGCTGAATCTCGATCTGCTCGGCGGCATCGCGTTCGAGAAGGGCTGCTACACGGGACAGGAGATCATTGCCCGCACGCATTTCCGGGGAGCGATCAAACGGCGGATGTTCCGGTTCGGGAGCGAAGGCCCGCCGCCCGCTCCTGGCACACGAGTGCTGGCGGGCGAGCAGCACGCAGGTGATGTGGTCGATGCCGCGGCAACGAGCGAAGGATGCGAGCTGCTCGCCGTGGTCAGCCTTGCGCAGCAAGACGCGGAGCTGGAGCTGGAGTCAGATCGCGGCGTTGGAATTAAGAAGCTGCCGCTTCCCTATTCGCTGTAGGTCGGGCTTTAGCCCGACAATCCGTGCGGCGTGAAGAGTCGGGCTAAAGCCCGACCTACAGCCCAATCATCCAGCGTCTACTCCGGTCGCATGTGCGGGAACAACAGCACGTCCCGGATCGACGGCGAGTTCGTCAGCAACATCACCAGCCGATCGATTCCCACACCGAGCCCCGCCGCCGGCGGCATGCCGTACTCCAGCGCGCGAATGTAATCGGCGTCGTAGTGCATCGCTTCCAGGTCGCCGGAGTCCTTGCGTGCCACCTGCTCCTTGAACCGCTCCGCCTGATCCTCCGGATCGTTGAGCTCCGAAAACCCGTTCGCGAGCTCGCGCCCGCCGACGAAGAACTCGAAGCGATCCGTGATGAACGGATCTGAATCATTGCGGCGCGCGAGCGGCGACACTTCCGCCGGGTACGCGTACACGAACGTCGGCTGCAGCAGCCGATGCTCGGCAGTCTTCTCGAACATATCGAACTGCAACTTGCCGGCGCCATCGCCCGGCAAGTACGCAATGCCGAGACGGTCGCAGTAACCGCGCAGGTACTCGACCTCACGCAGCTTCGCGCGCTCGATGCCGGGATTGAAGTGCACCAGCAGGTCCTCGATCGTCACGCGGCGGAACGGCTGCGCGAAGTCGTAGGTCTCGCCCTGGTACTCGACGCGGCGCGTGCCGAGCACTGCATCGCACAGTCCCTGACACATGCGCTCCACCAGGTTCATGAAGTCGCTGAAATCGGCGTACGCCTGGTACAGCTCGAGCATCGTGAATTCGGGGTTGTGCCGGGTCGAGATGCCTTCGTTGCGGAAGTTGCGGTTGATCTCGTAGACGCGCTCGAAGCCCCCGACCAGCAGACGCTTCAGGAATAATTCCGGCGCGATGCGCAGGTACAGCTGCATGTCCAGCGCGTTGTGATGCGTGACGAACGGCCGCGCGACCGCGCCGCCGGCGATCGTCTGCATCATCGGCGTTTCGACTTCGAGATAGTCCATCGCGTCGAGGAAGTCGCGCAGATACTTGATGATGCGCGTGCGCGTCCTGAACACCTGCACACTCTGCGGACTGACGATCAGATCGACGTAGCGCTGGCGATAACGGATCTCCTGATCGGCCAGGCCGTGCCACTTGTCGGGCAGCGGGCGCAACGACTTCACCAGCAGGCGTAGCTTGTCGGCGCGCACCGAGAGCTCGCCGGTCTTCGTCTTGAACAGTGCGCCCTCGACGCCGATGACGTCGCCGACATCCCAGCCCTTGAACTCGTCGTACACGGCGCCCAGCGGCTCGCTCTGCGCGAACACCTGGATCTGCCCGGTGCGATCCGCGATCTTGGCGAAACTCGCCTTGCCCATGACGCGCTTGGCGAGCATGCGGCCGCCGACCTTCACGCGGATGGTGTTCTTCTCGAACCACTCGGTCGGTCGATCGCCGTACGCGGTGAGCAGCTGGTCTGCCAGCGCGTCGCGACGGAAGTCGTTCGGGAACGCGACCCCTGAGCCGCCGCCGCCACCCTGGCGTAGTTTGTCGAGCTTGGCGCGCCGTTCAGCAATGAGTTTGTTTTCGTCGTCCGACATCACAGCCCCTGCTTGAGACTCGCTTCGAGAAACTGATCGAGATCGCCGTCGAGCACGCGCGTGGTATCGCCGATCTCGACGTTGGTGCGCAGATCCTTGATGCGCGACTGGTCCAGCACGTACGAGCGGATCTGGTTGCCCCAGCTCACGTCCGACTTGTTGTCCTCGAGCACCTTGGCGGCAGCGTTGCGCTTGTTCACTTCCAGCTCGTAGAGCTTTGCCTTGAGCTGCTTCCACGCCTTGTCGCGATTCTTGTGCTGGCTGCGCTCGTTCTGGCACGCGACCACGATGCCGGTCGGGATGTGCGTGAGACGCACCGCGGATTCCGTCTTGTTGACGTGCTGACCGCCCGCGCCGCTCGAACGGTAGACGTCGGTGCGCACATCCGCCGGGTTGATCTGGATGTCGATGTCGTCATCGATTTCCGGCGAGACGAACACGGACGCGAACGACGTGTGCCGGCGCGCGTTCGAGTCGAACGGCGACTTGCGCACCAGGCGATGCACGCCCGTCTCGGTCCGTAGCCACCCATACGCGTAGTCGCCAGTGAAGTTGACGCTCGCACCTTTGATGCCCGCAACTTCGCCGTCGCTGACGTCGATGACTTCAGTCTTGAAACCGTGCTGCTCGCCCCAGCGCAGGTACATGCGCAGCAGCATCTGCGCCCAATCCTGCGCCTCGGTGCCGCCCGCCCCCGCCTGGATGTCGAGGAACGCGCTGTGCGAATCCATCTGGCCGGGAAACATACGCTTGAATTCGAGCTGCTTGACCTCGCGCTCGAGGCCCGCGAGATCGCGCTCCACCGACTGCGCCGTGGATTCGTCGTTCTCTTCGACGGCCAGGGACAGCAGCTCGCCGGCGTCCTTCAAGCCGTTGGTCACGCGGTCGAGGGTGCTCACGATCTGCTCCAGGCGGGCGCGCTCGCGCCCCAGCTCCTGCGCCTTGTCCGGCGTGTTCCAGATCGCGGGGTCTTCCAGCTCCCGGCTTACTTCGGTGAGCCGCTCGCTCTTGGTGTCGTACTCAAAGGAACCTCCTCAGCGCTTCGTTGCGCTCGGTGAGGTCTTCGAGAGAACGGCGGATCAGATTCGTTTCCATGGCGGCGGTGGAAGTTGGGGCGGGCGATGGTAGCACGCATGTCCGGCTTCAGCCTGACAACACCCTTAAATACTCCACGACCAGCTGCACCTTCTCCAGCCCGTTGTACTGATTCACGTCCAGCCGATACGCCAGCTCGACCTTCGCATCCGGCTGCACTTGCGGCGCATCCGCATCGTCGAAGTGCCGGAACGCGATCGCTTCGCACAGACCACCATCGCCGTCCTGCAGATCCAGTTTGAGATGCCGCTCGCCGACGATGCGCGACGCGCGCACCCGGAAACAGTCGTCGAAGACCGGCTCGGGAAACGCCTGACCCCAAGGCCCGGCCGACTGGAGCAATCGCGCCACATCGATCGTGCGCTCGCGACCGCTCAGCGCGCCGTCCGAGTGCACGACGCCGACGGCGTCCTCGACCGTCATCCAGCGGCGCACTTCGGCATCGAACGCGGCGCGGAACTCCTCGAGCGCCGCAGCACGCAACGTCAGTCCGGCTGCCATCGCGTGACCGCCGAACTTTTCGACGAGCTCCGGATGCCGGACAGTGACCGCATCGAGCACGTCGCGAATGTGCACGCCGTCGACCGAACGCGCCGAGCCCTTCAACGTATTTGCATCGGCACGCGCCAGTGCGATCACCGGCCGATGCACGCGATCCTTCACGCGCGAAGCCACCAGCCCGACGACACCCTGGTGCCACGTTTCGTCGAACAGGCACAGACCGAGCGGCAACAGCGGATCCTCGGCGCGCATGTCGGCGATCGCCAGCATCGCCTCCTGCTGCATCTGCAGCTCGAGCTCGCGACGATCGTTGTTGAGTTGCGCGAGTCGCGCGGCGAGACCGCGCGCGGCCACGAGATCGTCGGTCAGCAGGCACTGGATGCCGATCGTCATGTCGTCGAGCCGACCGGCAGCGTTCAATCGCGGTCCGATCTGATAACCGAGATCCGAAGCGAGCGTGCTCGCGGGGATTCTGTTCGACGCTTCCAACAGCGCGAGCAGACCGGCGCAGCAGCGACCCGCACGGATCCTTCGCAGACCTTGATGCACGAGCACCCGATTGTTGCGATCGAGCGGCACGAGATCCGCGACCGTGCCGAGCGCAACCAGATCGAGCAGGTCCGCGACTGGCGCGTCGCCCGCGTGCAGACCGCGCGTCTGCAGCTCGCGCGTCAACGCCGCCATCAAATAGAACGCGACCCCGACGCCGGCGAGCGCCTTGCTCGGAAACGAATTGCCGGGTGCGTTGGGATTGACGAGCGCCGTCGCGTTCGGAAGCGTTGGCGGCGCGAGATGATGATCCGTGATCAGCGTGTCGATGCCGAGCGAGCGCGCCTCGTCGACACCTGCGTGACTCGAGACGCCGTTGTCGACAGTAACGATCAGCGCCGGCCTGCCCTGTGCCGAATTGCCCTGGGCCGCAAGGCGCACGATCTCCGGCGTGAGCCCGTAGCCGTACTGAAAGCGATTCGGCACCAGGAAATCGACCGAAGCGAAGCCGAGACGCCGCAGCTGTCGCACCACGAGCGCAGTGCTGGTCGCACCGTCGGCATCGAAATCGCCGATCACGACGATGGCGCTGCGTTTCAAAAAGTGAGCGCACAGCAGCTCGACCGCAGCGGTGATGCCGTCGAGACGACTGACCGGGACGAGCTGATTCAAGCCGAGGTCGAGCTCGCTCGCGAGGCGGATGCCGCGAGCCGCGTACAAGCGTCGCAGCAGCGGATGCAGGTCACCTGCAAGCGCTTCGCCGTCCAGAGCGTCGCGGCGGCGGATCGACCGATTCAACATCCGACCCACTCCGCCGGTGCACGCTGCCCGCGCCAGAACTTCAGCAACGACGGTCGCCCGACGCTGACGGCGCAGCGATCGATCACGATTTCCAATCGCGCCAGCGCTCCCGCGGCCAGCGCGCGACTCAACGGCGCGATCCACGCTGCTTCGAGCGCATCGATGTCGTCAGCGGCGACGACAGCGACCGCACGCGAGCGCAGTCTCGCGAGCAGAGCCTGCGCATCGGGCGGAGCGGCAGTTACTTCACCATCATTCAAACGATAGATTCCTCGCAGATACAGATCGTCGCCGAAAGCCTGCGGCAAAGCGTAGCGCTGCAGGTTGCGAATTTCTCCTGCGCCGTAAAACCACACGGCGTTGATCTCCGGCACGCCGCGGCGGAGACGCGCGACGTTAACAGGATGTTCGTGCAGCAGCATCTGCAGCTCGGTCATCAAGCGGCGCAGTTCCGGCGCGGCGCGACCCTGGGGCATCGCCTGCTCGAGCGGAATCGCGGCGGCGGTCTCGGGCGTGGCGGTCTGGACATCGAGCGTGCGCTCGCTGCGCGCCAGCCAACCGTTTTGCGACGTCGTCACCAGATGCATTCCAGCGGTGCGCAGATGAGCGCCGATCGTCGGTTCCAACTGCGCGAGCTCAGCGCGTGCAACGCCATTCGAGCCGTGCAACAGCATGGCTGTCAGCCGATCGAGCCCCGCGATGAAGTGCATCGGCTGCAGCTGCAGCCAGAAATCGCGCACGGGCTCGCCGCTGTCGCCAGTGCGCGTGACGGCGGCACTCGGAAACTGGGCGTGATTGTCGATGCCGAGCGCATCCAGCAATGCGATCTGCCACGAGCGCAGTCCGCCGCTCGGCGGCGGCAGCGAGCGAATCGAGCCGCGACCGCCCAGCCGCGCCAGGTGCGGCCAGCGCGAGCTGCGTTCGGCGATCGCCTGACGCCATGCCGGCGCGATCTCGGGAGCGATCAGCGTGAGTGCCTTGGTCATTCGCGCTATCGTAAGACTAATGAGATTGACGGACGACAGAACCGGCAGCGCGTTGCTCGTGCGCTCTTACGCACCGGGCGAGGTGCGCGTCGCCGACAAGGTGCTGCAGCGAAGCTGCCTGATCAGCGCGGAGCGACTCGTCGAGGACTGGCGGCCGCAGACGTTGGACGAACTGACCGAGGAGGATTTCCAGGCCGTGTTCGAGCTGCAGCCGGAGATCGTCGTGCTCGGCTCCGGACCGCGGCAAAGATTTCCCGAGCCGCGGCTGCTCGCGGCGATCCTGGGACGCGGCATCGGCTGCGAAGTGATGAACACGGGAGCGGCCTGTCGCACGTACAACGTCCTCGTGAGCGAGGCGCGGCGCGCGGTGGCTGCTTTGTTCTTGAAGTGACTCCCGGCTGGATCGCCGGGAGAAGACGCGAGGGACTGAAGTTCGTTCGACCAACTCGTCGTTACGTGCCCTAAAAAGAGCCTCGCCCCGACGAAATATTCTTGTTGTTTTGCTTTTGTTCTTCTTCGCGCTGTTTCCTCGAATCCCCCTCCGCCCCCGCGTCTTCTACCGGTAACCCTGCGATGCGTCGCCAAGCGACGACATACATTGGGCGCGGATGTTAGACACACGCTGGTGCATAGCGCAACTACTGATCGGTAGCGCGATGACGCGCGCATCGCTAGCAATCTTCGGGCCAGACTGGTTCTACTGAGGGCGACTCGGTAAGAACGACAGCGGGTTTCCCGGAGTGCCGTTGATGCGGATCTCGAAGTACAGCATCGCGTCGCCGTTCGGACCCGCGCCCATCGTCGCAATCCGCTGGCCCGCGACAACTGCATCGCCTTCGCGAACCGCGACCGATTGCGTGTGCCCGTACGCGCTGAGATAGGTCGCGTTGTGCTTGAGGATCACCAGCTGCCCGTAACCGAGCAGTCCCGAGCCCGTATACACGACGTTGCCGGCCGCAGCAGCGCGAATCTCCTCACCGAGATGTCCGCTCACAGTGAGCCCCTGTCCGCCGTTGGGACGCGAAGTGAGCGTCGCCGTGCCTCCCGCGACTGGCCACTGCCATTGCACTGGCACGGGCGGCGGCATCGGCGCGGCCTGCCTTGCAGGAGAAGTCGGAGCAGGACGCGCTGCTGCCTGCGACGCGCGCGATGGATACAACTTCAGCACCTGACCCGGATGAATTACGTAATCGCGACCGATTCCGTTCCAGCGCGCGACGTCCTGCCAATCGAGTTTGTGGCGCCAGGCGATCGCGTAGAGGGTGTCGCCGCGCTTTACGGTATAGGTCGTGGCGCGTTCAGGGTGCGACGCGCAGCCGGACAGCAGTGCCAGGATCAGGAGCGCAGAACGGATGGCGGATAGTCGGAGCAGAAGCGCACGCCCTCATGTGGTGCCCTTCAACAAGGGCACGAAACTCACCTGGCCGAGCATCTCTTTCTGCAGCTCGTCGCCTCGCCGCGTGAACCGCAACAGTTGCTGGCGCCCTTCCGGACCCACTGGCGCGATCAAGCGACCGCCCGGCGCGAGTTGCTGGAACAGCACCTCCGGAATCGCCAGCGGTGCCGCCGCCATCAGGATGCCGTCGTACGGCCCGTGCGCCGGCCAGCCCTGAAAGCCATCGCCATGACGCAAATGAACGTTGCGAATGCCGAGTTCCTTGAACCGGGCGCGCGCCCGCTCGAGCAACGGGCTGATGCGCTCGATGCTGTAAATGAAACGCACCAGCGGCGCGAGCACGGCGGTCTGATAGCCGCAACCCGTGCCGATCTCCAGCACTTTGCCGGGCGTGCCCGCCGCCAACATGGCCTCGCTCATCTTCGCCACGACGAACGGCTGCGAGATCGTCTGGCCGTGGCCGATCGGCAGCGCCGTGTCCTCATACGCGCGCGTCGCGAGCGCTTCGTCGACGAACAGGTGTCGCGGCACGTTGCGAATCTGATCGAGCACCTGAGCGTTGTTGATGCCCTGCTCGCGCAGCCGCTGGATGAGTCGCTCGCGCGTGCGCGCGGACGTCATGCCGATGCCAGCGCGATTGTTCACCCGTCCCTGCCTTGCAGCCACGCTCGCATGTCGTCCAGCATCGAGTGCCGCGTCAGGTCGATCTGCAGCGGCGTCACCGAGACGTAGTGATTCGCGACCGCGTGGAAGTCGGTGCCCGGCCCGACGTCCTGGCCGACGCCCGCCGGCCCGACCCAGTACACCGGTCGGCCGCGCGGATCTTCCGCGCGCACGATGCGTTCCGAGCGATGACGGAAACCCAGCCGCGTCGCCTGGTAGCCCTTGAGCGACTCGTACGGCACGTCGGGTACGTTGACGTTGAGGATGGTCGCCTGATGCAACGGCGCACGCTGCACCCGCAATACCAACTCGGTGGCGACGCGCGCGGCCGTCGCGTAGTTGTGACCCGAGCCGGGTTGCACCACCAACGACAGCGCGATCGCCGGCAAGCCGAGGAAGCGGCCTTCGATCGCGGCAGCGACCGTGCCGGAGTAGAGCACGTCGTCGCCGAGATTCGGTCCGTCATTGATGCCGGAGACCACCATGTCGTGCTCTTCTTCGAACAGGCCGGAGATCGCGAGATGCACGCAATCGGTCGGCGTACCGTTGAGCACCACGTACTTGCGCTCGCCGAACGGCGCCACGCGCAGCGGCACGTCGAGCGTGAGCGAATTGCTGGCGCCGCTGCGGTTGCGGTCCGGTGCAACGACAGTGGTCTCCCCGAGTTGCGCCAGGGCATCGCTCAACGCGGTGAGCCCGTCGGCGCGATAGCCGTCGTCGTTGCTGATGAGAATTTTCACTGCGGGAAACTATACTTTAAATGCATGAACGCCGGAGCGAACGAGTGAGCGACGACGAGGACCGCGAAGCCCGCGCCTTTCGCGAAGCGATGCGGGACGTGCGCCGGCTGCAACGCGGCGGCAAAGCGGAGCGCAAGGCACCGAAGCCGCCGGCGAAGGCTCGTTTCACGCGCGCCGATCAGGTCGAAGTGCTGCGTGAGAGTCTGCTGCCGCCGCCGGACGAAGCGGTGCTCTCCACCGGCGACGAATTGAGCTTCCGCCGCCCGCACATTTCCGAAGCGGTGCTCACCAGACTGCGGCGCGGCGCTTACGTGGTCGACGGCGAAATCGATCTGCACGGCATGACTGGCGCGGAAGCGAAGGCGGCCTTGCGCAACTTCATCGCCGAGTGCGTCGATCAGCGGCTGCGCTGCGTGCGCGTCATCCACGGCAAAGGGCGCCGCTCCGGTCCGCGCGGACCGGTATTGAAGAACGTCGTCAATCACTGGCTGCAGCGCGCCGACGACGTGCTTGCGTTCGGCTCGGCGCGCGCCGTCGACGGCGGCAGCGGCGCGATCTACGTTTTGTTGAAGGAGAAGTGACACGAGTCACTCGTCCCCTTCCGGCGCGTCCTGAGCGAACGCGTTCCCTAGCAACTCGTGCAGCACCGCCGTCGCGAACGCGCCGCGAAACAAGCGAAAGCGCAGTTGCACGACGTCGCCTTCGATCTGCCACGCGAGGCGGTCGACCCGAATGCGCAGCGCACGACGTTCCGGCTCGAGCCGCGCATTGCTCAGCCCGCGCGCGAGGACTTCGTGACGCGCGCCGACTTCCGTTTCGAGTGCGGACATCGGGCGCGCCGGTGTGTCGCCCCACATCGGACCGGTGGGATGAATGTCGAGTCGCGCACAGCGATCTTCGAGCGCGGCATCGAGGACTTCGGCGACGAAGACGCTCCCGCTGCCATCGAGGTTGACGATCTCGCCGGGCAACAGCTGGTTCCACGTTCCATCGCCCACGCGTCGCGCGACGACGGCGTTGAAAATTGCGGCGCGCGCCGCGGATAAAGCGAAGCCGCGCTGCCAACGATCGGTCGGCGCGACGCCTTCCGCGAACCACGCGAGTGCCGTACGCAGGTTGCTCCCGTCACGCCCGAAGCGTTGCGGACCGAAGTAGTTCGGCACGCCGGCGACTGCGATGGACTGCAGCCGCTGCTCAAGCAGCGGTGCGTCGCCGCTGAATCCGCGCAGCGTGATGGTGAAGTCATTGCCCTTCAGCGCGCCGCGCTTGAGCTTGCGCCGATGGCGCGCACAGCCGACGACTTCGAAGCCCTCGCCGTTGACTCCCACCCACGACTCGCCGATCGCCGAGCGCGCCGGCACCGTGAACGACTGCTCGGCCACGGCGTCGCGGTCCTTCAGCCCCGCGAAGCCGACATCGCGCGGATCGAGCTTGCCGAGCCGCGCAAGCTGCTTCGCGACCCACAACGTGTTCGAGCCGCGCTTGCGCACGGTCAGCAGCAGATGATCGCCGGCGCCGTCCGCCTCCCAGCCGAGCCACTCCTGCACGAGAAAGTCTTCGGGCGCGGCGCGCAGCTGCGCACGACCCGCCGGACCGCCATGCGCGCACGGCAGCGCTGTCATCTCGTCGAATGAGGTCACGGAGTCTGTATTCCCGTCGTCTGCTCGATCAGGACGATTGCCTGACACGCCAGGCCTTCGCCGCGGCCGATGTAGCCGAGCCCTTCGGTTGTGGTCGCTTTGACGTTGACCCGCGCCGCGTCCAGCCCGAGGTCGCTGCCGATGTTGGCGCGCATTGCATCCCGGTAGCGGCCGAGACGCGGTCGTTCCGCGATGACGGTCGCATCTACATTCACGACGCGATAGCCGCGATCCTGCAGCAATAGCCGCACATGGCGCAGAAATGTTCTGCTGTCCGCTCCGCGCCAGCGTGGATCGCGGTCCGGGAAATGCATGCCGATGTCGCCGAGTCCTGCCGCGCCGAGCAATGCATCGCAGATCGCGTGCAGGAGCACGTCGCCGTCGGAGTGCGCGAGCACGCCGTGCGAATGCGGCACACGCTCGCCGCCGAGCATCACGTGATCGCCGCTCGTGAACGCGTGCACGTCGTAGCCCTGACCGGTGCGCAAAGTCGTGGTCATGCCGCGCTCCATGTTTCCAGCAACCGCGTGGCACGCTCGAGGTCTTCGGGCAGCGTGATCTTGATGTTGTCGGGATCGCCGCGCACCAGTCGCGGCTGCAGTCCGAGCGCCTCGACTGCCTGCGCTTCGTCGGTGGGTGTTGTGCCCGCATCGCCCGCAGTGCGCAGTGCGCGATCGAGAACGCCGTAACGGAACATCTGCGGCGTCAGAGCGCGCCACAGCGACTCGCGAGGAACGGTCGCTTGCACGCGATCGCTCGCATCGGAGCGTTTGAGAGTGTCCACGACCGGAGCGCCGAGCAGCCCGCCCACGCCGTCGTCGGCGAGCTCGGTGATCAGTCGACTCAGATCGGTAGCGCGCAGGCAGGGCCGCGCGGCGTCGTGCACCAGCACCCAGTCGTCTTCGTTAGCGAGCGAGACCAGCGCGCGCAGACCAGCACGCACCGAGTCGACACGCTCGGCGCCGCCCAGCGACGTCGAGATCTTCGGATGACGCGCGAGCGACAGCTCGGACCAATGCGGGTCGCTCTCGGCGATCACCACGACGATACGCTCGCAATCGGTACGTTCGAGGAAAGGCGCGATCGCCCATTCGATGACGCTGCGGCCAGCGAGCTGCAGATACTGCTTGGGCGGGCCCGAGCTGGCCAACCGCCGCGAGTTGCCCGCCGCCGGCACGATCACCCAGTGTTTACCGGGCCTCTGCACGGGGCGCGTCCTCAGGCGACACGACCTGGTAGAACGTCTCGCTCTTGCCGACCATCCCCAGATCCGTGCGCGCGCGCTCTTCGATCGCCGTCGTGCCCTTCTTCAGGTCCTGCACTTCGGCCGCGAGCGTGCGGTTGCGCTCGCGCAGGTGCGCGTTCTGTTCCTGCTGCGCCGAAATTTCCGCATGCAGCCGCGTGACTTCGCGCACGCTGCCGTCGCCGAACCACAGCCGGTACTGGACCAGTACCAGCAGGATCAGCAGACCGGCGGCGAGGAACTTCATTGTGTCAGCACGAGATGCTTGGCAGCGGTACAGGGAACGCCTCAGCGCCCGCGTAGCGCGCCTCGGCTCCCAGCTCCGCCTCGATCCGCAGCAGCTGGTTGTATTTGGCGATGCGATCGGAGCGCGACATCGAGCCCGTTTTGATCTGCGTCGCGCTGGTGGCGACCGCGATATCCGCGATCGTCGCATCTTCGGTTTCGCCCGAGCGGTGCGACACGACCGAGGCATAGCCGGCCCGCGTCGCCATGTCGATGGCCGCGAGCGTCTCGGTCAGCGTGCCGATCTGGTTCACCTTGATCAGGATCGCGTTCGCGATCTTCTTCTGGATGCCCTCTTGCAGGATCTTGGTGTTGGTCACGAACAGATCGTCGCCGACCAGCTGTACGCGCTTGCCGAGCCGCTGCGTCAGGCCCGCCCAGCCGTCCCAGTCGTTCTCGGCCATACCGTCTTCGATCGTCACGATCGGATAGCGGCCGGCGAGACCTTCGAGGTAATCGGTGAACTGTACGGAGGTGAACTTGCGATGCTCGGACTCGAGCTCGTAGATGCCACCGGAATAGAACTCCGTGCTCGCGACGTCGAGGCCGAGGAAGATCTGGCGCCCCGCTTTGTAGCCGGCGCGATCGATCGCTTCGAGGATCGTTTCCAGCGCTGCTTCGTTCGACGGCAGGTCCGGCGCGAAGCCGCTTTCGTCGCCCACCGCGGTCGAGAGCTTGCGCTCGTGCAGAACTTTCTTGAGCGTGTGGAAGATCTCGGCGCCATAGCGCAGCGCTTCCGACAACGACGGTGCGCCGACCGGCAGGATCATGAACTCCTGGATGTCGACGCTGTTATCCGCATGAGCGCCGCCGTTGATGATGTTCATCATCGGCACCGGCAACGTCTTCGGCCCCGGCCCGCCGAGATAGCGATAGAGAGACTGCTTGCTGTCGCGCGCCGCGGCATGCGCAGTCGCGAGCGACACAGCGAGCAGCGCGTTCGCGCCAAGCCGCGCCTTCGTTTCCGTGCCGTCCAGCCCGATCATCGTGCGATCGATTTCCTGCTGAGCGGTCGGATTCTTGCCGAGCAGCGCCTGACGAATCTCGCCGTTCACGTGCCCGACGGCCTTGGTCACACCCTTGCCGAGATAGCGATGTTTGTCGCCGTCGCGCAGCTCGATAGCTTCGCGCGCACCCGTCGACGCACCCGACGGCACGGCAGCACGGCCGAGCGCGCCGGAATCGAGGATCACGTCGGCCTCCACGGTCGGATTGCCGCGCGAGTCGATGATTTCGCGGCCGCGGATGTCGACGATCTTGCTCATAACAGGCTTTCCTCGAACGGACGGGATTTGACGGCGCGGTCCAGCTCGACAAGCGTCGTCAACAGCGGCTCCATGCGCGCCAGCGGCCACGCATTCGGTCCATCGGACAGCGCCTTGTCCGGATCGGGATGCGTTTCCATGAACACTCCTGAGACGCCGGCCGCGACCGCGGCGCGCGCCAGCACCGGCACGAACTCGCGCTGTCCGCCGGATGCGGTGCCTTTACCGCCCGGCAATTGCACCGAGTGCGTGGCATCGAACACGACCGGGGCGCCAGTCGCGCGCATCACCGACAGCGAGCGCATGTCGGAGACCAGATTGTTGTAGCCGAAGCTGAAGCCGCGCTCGCAGACCATGATCTGCTGGTTGCCGGTCGAACGCGCCTTGTCGACCACGTTCTGCATTTCCCACGGCGACAGGAACTGGCCCTTCTTGATGTTCACCGGCCGCTGCTGCGAGCAGACGTTGAGAATGAAGTTCGTCTGCCGCGCCAGGAACGCCGGTGTCTGCAGCACATCGACCACCGAGGCAACCTCCGCCATCGGCGTGTCTTCATGCACGTCAGTGAGCACCGGCAAACCGAGCTGGCGCTTCACCTCGGACAGGATGCGCAAGCCCTCCTCCATGCCCGGCCCGCGATAGCTCTTCTGCGAAGAGCGGTTGGCCTTGTCGAACGAGGATTTGAAGATGAAGGGGATACCGAGCCGCGCGGTCAGCTCCTTGAGCCTGCCGGCGACGTCGAGAACCAGGCCTTCGCTTTCGACAACACAGGGCCCCGCGATCAGGAACAGCGGCTTGTCGGGCCCGACGGTGAAATTGATCAGCTTCACTTACGCGCTTTGAGCTACCGGCATCTGCTCCTGCCTGTACGCCCGTGCCGCCTTCACGAAGCCGGTGAACAACGGATGGCCGTCGCGTGGCGTCGAGCGGAACTCGGGGTGGAACTGGCTGGCGACGAAGAACGGATGCGTCGGCAGCTCGATCATCTCGACCAGGCCGTCGCGCGAGAAGCCGGAGAAACGCAGCCCCGCGTTCATCATCTTCTGCAGGTAGCGGTTGTTGAACTCGTAACGGTGGCGGTGGCGCTCCTGGATCAGGTCCGAGCCGTAGATCTGGTGCGAGCGCGAGCCGTGCGACAGGCGCACTTCCTGCGCGCCGAGGCGCATGGTGCCACCCATTTCGGACTTCTCAGTGCGCTGTTCGGTCGTGCCCTTCTCGTCCTGCCACTCGGAGATCAGCGCGATCACCGGATGCGGCGCCGACCGGTTGAACTCGGTGGAATGCGCGCCGTGCAGGCTCGCAACATCACGCGCGTACTCGATGATCGCGAGCTGCATGCCGAGACAGATGCCGAGATACGGAATGCGATTCTCGCGCGCGTACTGGATCGCCTGGATCTTGCCCTCGATGCCGCGCTCGCCGAAGCCGCCGGGCACCAGGATCGCATCGACGCCATCCAGCAACCCCGTGCCGTGCTTCTCGACGTCGGTCGCCTCGACGAACTGGATCTTGACACGCGTGCGGGTGCGCACGCCGGCGTGGATCAGCGCTTCGGTCAGCGAGATGTAGGAGTCGCGCAGGTTCACGTACTTGCCGACCATCGCGATCGTCACGGTCGTATCCGGGTTGGTCTTGGCCGCGACCACCTGGCGCCATTCGGAGAGATCGGCCGGCGGCACGTCGAGGCGCAGCTTGTCGACCACGATGTCGTCGAGCCCCTCTTCGTGCAGCAGCATCGGAATCTTGTAGAGATCGTCGGCGTCGACGGCGGAAATCACCGCGCGCTCTTCGACGTTCGTGAACAGCGCGATCTTGCGGCGCTGCTCGTCCGGAACCTTGGTCTGCGCACGGCACAACAGGATGTCCGGCTGGATACCGATCGAGCGCAGCTCCTTCACGGAGTGCTGCGTCGGCTTGGTCTTGATCTCGCCGGAGCTCGGGATGTACGGGATCAGCGTCAAGTGCATGTACAGCACGTTGTTGTGGCCGAGCTCGACCCCCATCTGGCGGATCGCCTCGAGGAACGGCAGCGACTCGATGTCGCCGACGGTGCCGCCGATTTCGACCATGCACACGTCCGCGTCGCCCGCACCCATGCGGATGCAGTGCTTGATCTCGTCGGTGATGTGCGGGATGACCTGCACCGTCGCGCCCAGGTAGTCGCCGCGGCGTTCCTTCGCGATGACGCGCTCGTAGATGCGTCCGGTCGTGAAATTACTGTTGCGCGAAGTGGTGGTGCGCACGAAGCGCTCGTAGTGGCCGAGATCCAGGTCGGTCTCGGTGCCGTCGGTGGTGACGAACACTTCGCCGTGCTGGAACGGGCTCATGGTGCCGGGATCGACGTTGATGTACGGATCCAGCTTGACCATGCTGACCTTGAGGCCGCGCGCTTCGAGAATGGCGCCCAATGAGGCTGCCGCGATGCCTTTCCCGAGCGAGGAAACGACACCGCCGGTCACACAGATATAACGCGTCATCTTGAGCACCGTCGTGTGAGAGAGTTGAACCGATGACCGTGACCGCTGGCGCGTCATCACCAGTCATCACGACGGGCGGACAGTCTAACGGAAGAAGTTCCGACGGACCAGCAGTTAGTGCGACTCCGCGGCAATCAATTGTGGTCTCTCCTCCCACACGATGCGCAGCGCGTCCTCCCCGTGACGCGCGGCGAATTCTTCCGCGATCCACAGGTCGCCGACGGCGACGAGCTGCTCTGCCGAATAGATCAGCGGCACGCGATCGCGCCACCACGGCAGCACTCCCGCGTCCTGCAGCAGCTTCTTCAGCTTGCGATGGTGCGGATCGCCGGCCGGCTGCAGTTCCTCGCCGCCACGGCGGAAGTGAACCTGCAACTCTCCCCTCGCACGCGCGACAGCCAGCCCACCGGCCGCGTCACGTTGCGCGCGGAGTCGGCCGAGCTGCGCAGGCAGTTCAAGCACTTGCGAGACATTCCACGGCAGCGGGTCAGCCGGCTCGAACGCCGGACGCTGGCGCATGCAGTACAGCAAGCCGCGGTGGCGGCGCACTTCCACGTCATCCCATTCGACGCACGGCAGCCGATCCTCGCGCGCGATCAGGAGATCGCGCTCGATTGTCGCGAGCTTGCGAGTCGAGGGCACGCGCATCCCGTGCTGGCGGATCCAGTGACGGAGCACGTTGCGCCGACGCGCCGGCGCCAGGCCCGCGAGCTGCGTCATGCTCAGGCAGGAGCCGATCGCTACGGATTCGAGATCGGCAGCGGCGAGCACGTCCAGCAAGCGACCCGCTTCGCGCAGATGTGCGGTCGAGCGAGTCGCGCTGTGAGCCGCGGCGGGCCAGCGCTCGCGCAACGCCGGCAGGACGCGATGGCGCAGAAAGTTGCGATCGAAGTTCGTGTTCGCATTGGACGGATCGTCCAGCCATTGGAGCTGCTCGCTGCGCGCCCACTCTTCCAGCTCGGCGCGCGAGAACTCCAACAGCGGCCGCGCCAGCCAGCCGCCGCCGAAGATCTGGACCGACGGCACGCCGCTCAAACCGCGCAGCCCGGCGCCGCGCATCAGCGCCAACAGCATCGTCTCGAGCTGATCGTCGGCGTGATGGGCCGTGAGCAGCACTTCGTTCGGCCTGAGGATTTGCCTGAGCGCCGCGTAGCGCGCATCACGCGCCGCCGCCTCCGGGCTCAGCTCGGGATCCGCCGCGACCTTGACCACCAGCGGCACGAATTCGAGCTGCAGCGACAGCGCGACGCTGCCGCAATGCTGCCGCCAGATCGCCGAATCCCGCTGCAGCTGATGATCGACATGCGCGGCGCGGATCCGATAGTTGGGTCGATCGACGAGGGCGCGGGCGAGCGCGTGGAGCAGAACGGTGGAATCGAGCCCGCCGCTGAAGGCGACGCAGAGCTCCGCGCTGGTTCGCGGCACCAGGCTTTCGACGCAGGCGAGCAGTACCGAGGGCGAGAACACTATGCCTCGCTATACACCCCGTAATTCCGCAGCCGCTCCTGCCGCTTCGCCACGACCTGCTCGATCGGCAACGTCTGCAGCTCACCCAGGTGCCGGAGCAGCGCGTCCTTGACCGTGTCCGCCATCACCTGCGGATCGCGATGCGCGCCGCCGAGCGGTTCTTTGATGACTTCGTCGACGATGCCGAGCTTGGCGATGCGCTCGGCGCTGACGCCCATTGCTTCCGCGGCCAGGTCCTTCTTGTCGGCGCTGCGCCAGAGAATGCCGGCGCAGCCTTCCGGCGAGATCACCGAGTAGATGCTGTACTGGAGCATCAGCAGCCGGTCGCCGACGCCGATCGCCAGCGCGCCGCCCGAGCCGCCTTCGCCGATCACCATGCTCACGATCGGCGTGCGCAGCGTTGCCATCTCGAACAGGTTGCGCGCGATCGCCTCGCTCTGGCCGCGCTCTTCGGCGCCGACGCCCGGGTAAGCGCCGGACGTGTCGATGAACGTGATCAGCGGAATCTGGAAGCGCTCGGCCATGCGCATCAGGCGCAGCGCCTTGCGATAGCCTTCCGGCTTCGGCATGCCGTAGTTGCGACGCACGCGCTCCTTGGTGTCGCGCCCCTTCTGCTGGCCGACGACCATGACCGGCTTGCCGTCGAGCCGCGCCGGACCGCCGACGATGGCGTGATCGTCCGCGTACATGCGATCGCCGTGCAGCTCCTGGAAATCCGTGAAGATGCTGCCGACGTAGTCGAGCGTGTACGGCCGCTGCGGATGCCGCGCCAGCTGCGCGATCTGCCACTGCGTGAGGTTCGAGAAAATGCTGGTGGTCAGCGCCCGGCTCTTGGCCCGCAGCCGCGCGATCTCGTCGGCGATGTTCACCTCGGCATCGCTCGACACGAACTTCAATTCGTCGATCTTCGCCTCCAGCTCGGCGATCGGCGCTTCGAAGTCCAGGAAATTCATAGCCATAGTGTGCGGGCAACGGTCCGAAACAAAAGAGCGCCGAACATAGCGGGCGCGGCACGGAAGGGCAAGGAGCGTTAACCTCTCGCCTGCATGCACCCTCTCTTCGACATCCGTCGCGACCCGGCCACCGGCGCGCAATACCTGCAAACCCCACTGAGCGGCCACGAATTGCTGGACCAGCCGCTCCTCAACAAGGGCACGGCCTTCACGGCAGCCGAGCGCCGCGAGCTCGGCCTCACCGGCCTGCTGCCGCCCGGCGTGTCGACGCCGGAGGTGCAGCTCGCGCGCATCTACGGCAACTATCGCCAGAAGACTTCCAACCTCGAGCGCTACATTCACCTGGTCTCGCTGCAGGATCGCAACGAGACCGCGTTCTATCGGCTGCTCAACGAACACCTGGTCGAGATGATGCCGATCATCTACACGCCGGTGGTCGGCGAGGCGTGCCAGGCGTACAGCCGCATCTATCGCCGGCCGCGCGGGCTGTACATCGCGTATCCGCAGCGCGATTCCATCGACGCGGCACTGGCGAACCTCGGTCCGCAGGACATCAGCATCGTGGTCGTGACCGACGGCGAGCGCATCCTCGGGCTCGGCGATCTCGGCATCGGCGGCATGGGCATCCCGATCGGCAAGCTGTCGCTGTACACGGTGTGCGCGGGGATTCATCCGGCGTCGACGCTGCCGGTCATTCTCGATGTCGGCACCAACAACCAGGAGCTGCTGAACGATCCGCTGTATGTCGGCTGGCGCCACGAGCGCATTCGCGGCGCCGAGTACGACGCATTCGTTGAAGCCTTCGTGGTTGCGCTGGGCAAGCGCTTTCCGCGCGTGCTGTTGCAGTGGGAAGACTTCGCCCGGCACAACGCCGCGCGATTGCTGGAGCGCTATCGCGATCGACTCTGCTCGTTCAACGATGACATCCAAGGTACCGGCGCGGTGGCTCTCGCGGTCGCAATGGCGGGAGCGGCGGCTGGCGGCACACGGTTTGCGGATCAGCGAGTCGTGCTGCTCGGCGCGGGTTCGGCGGCGGCAGGCATCACGCGACAGCTCGTGACCGGGATGCGCAGCGATGGACTGAGCGAGGACGAGGCACGTCGCCGTATCTGGCTCGTCGACGCTCCCGGCCTGGTTCACTCGCAGCAGCAGGATCTCGATGCGTTCAAGACCGAATTCGCACGGCCGTTCGACACGGTGGCCGATTGGGCCGGCGCGCCGGGTCACATTCCGCTGCTCGAAGTCGTGAAGCGCGTGCGTCCGACGATCCTGATCGGCGCAGCGGCGCAGCCGCAGGCGTTCAACGAAGCAGTCGTGCGCGAGATGGCGCGGCACGTGACGCGCCCGATGATCTTGCCGCTGTCCAACCCGACGTCGAAGTGCGAGGCGCTGCCCGTCGATCTGATCAACTGGACCGAGGGTCGCGCGCTGATCGCGACCGGCAGCCCGTTCGACGACGTCGAATATCAGGGACGCAAGATCCGCATCGGCCAGTGCAACAACGCTTATATCTTCCCCGGGGTCGGGCTCGGCGTGATCGCTGCGCAGGCTCGCCGCGTGACGGACGCCATGTTCATCGCCGCCGCGCGCACGCTCAGCGAGCTTGCTCCCGTGCGTCGTGATCCGTCGCTGGCGCTCTTACCTCAGCTGCGCGAAGTGCGCGAGGTAGCGCAGCGAGTTGCCGTTGCCGTCGCGGTTCAGGCGCAGCGTGATGGCGTCGCCGACGAGCTTCCCGATGATGAGCTGGTGCGCAGGATCGACGCGACCATGTGGACGCCCGAGTACCTGCCCTACCGGCGCGTGCGTTAACCCGGCAACGACGGGGCTCCGTTAATAGCTGGCAGGCAATCCGCCAGCTTTGAGGAGCCTCGATGCGCGCCGTCCGCCCACTACTTGCCTGTATCGCTCTTGCAGCCACTTTTGCGGGCTCGGCCGCAATGGCGGGCTCGCTCGCCGACGTGGAGGTGTACGACCGCACGGCCGGTCGCACGCTGCCGATCTACCAATACGACGGCCGGCTTTATGTCGCAGGCGAGCCGCGTCATCAGTACGAGCTGCGCGTCCGCAATTCGTCGAACATGCGCGTACTGGCGGTCACGAGCGTCGATGGCGTCAACGTGATCACGGGCCAGACGGCCGCGCAGGAGCAAAGCGGCTACGTGCTCGGCCGCTGGGACTCGGTCCGCATCGAAGGCTGGCGCAAGAGTCTCGACGAGGTCGCGACGTTCTACTTCACCAAGCTCGCCGATTCGTATGCTGCACGGACCGGACGGCCGCGCGACGTCGGCGTCATTGGCGTCGCGCTGTTTCGCGAGTACCAGCCGTATTATCCGCCCTACTACGAACAACCTTGCTGCGCGCGATTGCAGGACGATAAAGCGCAGGCGCCAGCGGCTGAGCCGCAGTCGAGTGCGCAAGCGTCCGACGAGCTGGCACGCGAGCGCGACGCCTCAGGGGCGCGGTCGGAGCGCCGCGCCGAATCCAAAAGTGAAGCGAAACTCGGCACGGGTCACGGCCATCGCGAAGCGTCGCCCGCGCAGTACGTGAACTTCCAGCGCGCGTCGTCGACGCCGGACGAAACGATCGTCATCTACTACGACTCACGCCGGAATCTGGTCGCGCAGGGTGTGCTGCCGCAGCCCGAGCGACCGTGGTACGCGGACCGTCGCCCGCAGGCGTTCCCGAACGGCTTCACGCCGGATCCGTGAGGCTCATTCCTCCGGCGCAGCGCCGCCGCCCATCTTCGCCAGATCCTGCTGATTGACCTTCTCGACGTTGAACTTCGAGAGCCGTTCGCGCATGGTCTTCAGCACTTCGGGCAGCGGCGGCGGCTCGTCCTTGATCCAACGCAACGGATTGACGCGCGCGACCACGAAGTTGCGCAGGTACGGGCTCATCAACCCGCGCTCCTTGAGCTTCGCCACGATGGCCGTGACCAGCTCGTCGAGCTCGAACACCTGCTCGGCGTAGCGCTCGTGCACGGCGAGCGCCTTCTGCAACGACTCCGACGAGAACTCTTCGAGCCGGCGCAGGATCGAGTGATACGCGCCGCCGGGGAAGTTGCCCTTGCGCTCGTAGCACAGACCCAGTGTCACCAGCGAGGCTTCCTCGAGGTAGAACGAGAAATCGCTTTCGGGCCGCTTCGCGTCTTCCTCCACCAGGCCCTTGTAGATACGGATGGCTTCGAGCGCACGCTCGCGCAGGTTGTGCGCCTTCTCGGTATTGAGCGCGAGGATCTGCCATGCGATCTCGCGCTTCGGCACGACCAGCGCGATGATCGACTTCGCGCCGAGCCGCCGCATCGCTTCGAGCCGATGCAGGCCGTTCGGCGTCCAGAAGCCTTCTTTCGGCGCGGTGATCGCGATCACCGGGTCGAGGAACAGGCCGGTCCTGTCGATCACGCCCGAAAGCTTTTTGTGATGGGCGTCGGAGAGGTCGCGCTGGAACGGCGTCGGCTCGATGCGGTCGATCGGCAACGCCGCGAGCAACAGCGGATTGCGACCGAGCGGCTCGCAGTAGCTGCCGATCACGAGCCCGCCTTCACTCTCGACGCGCGCCGCAACTTCGGCCGCCTCCGGCGGCAGCTCATCGAGCTTGCACTCGCTCGGCAACACTCCGCGCGTGCGCGGTGCAGCCTTCTTCGGCGTCTTGCGGCGAGCCGGCGCCCGCTTCTTCTTAGCCGTCGTCTTAGCTTTTGTTGCCACCGCAATCTCCTCGATTTCGTGCGCTGCAGAGTAACCGGAACTGCCTGCGCGCGCGAGGCGTTGCATCTGCGATGCGGGTGGAAAATCTGCCCAGGAGGTATGCATGAGAAACAATGGTGCATTTCAGTCACCGCTCCGGAACCTCCGGAAGGACTTGTACGCCGTGGCGCGCGACGCCGAGGCGCTGCTGAAAGCGACGGCCGACATAACCAACGATCGGGTGCAGGAAGTGCGCACGCGCACTGAAAAGACACTGCGAGCAGCAATGGACACTCTGTCCAGCGACGAGCTGCGCAGTCGAGTGCGTCGCGTAGCCGAGAGCACCGACGACTACGTGCGCGAGCGTCCGTGGGCGATGATCGGCACTGCCGCCGGCGTCGGCCTGTTGATCGGTCTGCTGCTCAGACGCGACTAACTGGCGCAACTGCAGTCATGGCCACGCATCTGGAACAGGTCGAAAGCGCGATCTCCGATCCGACGCGTCACTACGCGCGTCCAATGGATGTGGTGCACGACGACTCGCTCGACGCCGAGCAGAAACTCAAGATCCTCGAGTCATGGAAGAAGGATGCGGAGCTGCTGTCGACCGCTCAGGACGAGAACATGAGCGGCGGCGAGCGTCCGCAGCTGCAGGACGTGAGCCTCGCGCTCATCGAGCTGCAGCAGGAGCGCGGCTCCCTCAATGCTCCAGGTTGAGCAGGTTCGCCGGCGAGTACTGATCCGTCAGCACTCGCGCATTCGGATTCCAATCCCGCTCCGTCGTGAAGAGCGGCAGTAACTCTGCGGCATCGAAACCGTACTTGTTGAACGCAGCGACGAACTGCTGCGAGGCGGCTTGCAGCTGCTCGCGATCCGGCAAGGGGCCGAGCCGCGTGACAATGACCCGGTTCTCGCGCTTCAGGTTGAAGAACTTCTCGAACACCTTCTCGTACGTCACCGACTCGTGCTCGTACAACCCGCTCGAAGAAAACGTGTTGGCCGCCAGCACGCCGTTCGGTGCGAGCAGCGACTTCACTTCCTGCAGAAACTCCTGCGTCAGCAGATGCTCGGGAATGTACTCGTGATCGAACGCGTCGAGCATGATCAGGTCGTAGCGCTGCGTGCCGCGCAGCGCGCGTTTCACGTAGACGCGACCATCGCTCTCGATGACGTGCGTCCTGTCGCTGGCCTCGAAGCCGAAGTAGCGGCTCGCTACGCGCTCGACGGCCGGATCGATCTCGACGACATCGATGCGCGCGTCAGGCAGCAACTGGCGCAGCGCTCGCGGTAACGTGCCGCCGCCGAGCCCGACGATCAGCACCGACTGCGGCCGCGGATTCACGAACAGCGCGCCGAGCATCATCTTCGGATAGTTCATGACGATGCGATCGGGATGCCGCGTGTCGATGCATGACTGCCGGCCGACGCGACAGTTACGCGTGAAACACATGCAGCGGACGTCGCCGGTCTCATAGACGAGCACCTCCCGATACAACGAGCGCTCTGAATGCACGAGGCGCTGCTCGGCGCCCGCAGCGATCGTGGTGCCCAGCAGGCACACCATAGCGGTCAACAAAAGCAATCGATTCATCAACTGATCTCGCTACGAGGGGCGCGCACGAACCACGCGCACGTGCCGATGGCCACGGAAATGAGCAGCAGCCCGAGCAGAATCTGATTCACCTCGAGCAGGAGCACCAGGTAGAACGAAGTCAGCAGCGTGCCCGCAGCGCTGCCGAACGTCGAGACGAAGTAGAGCTGACCCGCATGACGCCCCGAGCTGTTGCGATCCTGGACCAGCAGGCGCACTGCATACGGCGAGACCATGCCTGAAAAAAATGTCGGCACGAAGAACAGCGTGAACGCACTCAACAGCGAGCCGAAGCGCGGATCCGGGACCGCGAGCGACATTGCATCGAGCATCGGCTCCGCGAACAGCAGCAACGGCACGACTGTCAGTGCCGCGATGATCAGGATCGTGCCGAGTCGACGCACGCTCGGCGTCATCATCGAGTAGCGGCCGCCCGCAAGGTAGCCGAGCGACAGCGCCAGCATGAAGATCGTGATGATCGCGCCCCACACATAGATGCTGCTGCCGAAGGTCGGCGCGAGCAGACGGCCGCCCAGCAGCTCCACCGCCATCACGAAGAAGCCCGACCAACCCGCGATCACATACGCCAGCCACGTCTGCACCATCCGCCTCCGCTACATCGACGCTGTCCGAAAAATCAGCCGCCCCGCTGCGTTGCGGCAGCTTCGCATGGAATGCTTGCGCGTTCGAATTCTTGGGTCCACAGTAGCCCGGTGAATACCCAGGAGCTGACAGAAATACACCAGGCTCTGCTAGCCGTGCATGACACGGTCGGTACGCTCACCTTCCCGCGCTGTGATCAAGAGGATGTGCTCGAACTGATCGATCGGGTGGAAACGGAGCTCTCCGCTTCCCATCCGAACATTCAGGTCATCGACACGTTCCTGAATTCGATTGCGCGCAGTCTTCGTGCCCAGCCGGAAGCCCGCGAGGCTTGCCTGCGCATCGAAGACGTTCTCGAGCGCACCGGCCTGCCGAGCACCTGGCAAGCCGGAATCTGATCGGCGACTCCGCCGCTCAGATCCACCGTGGCCACTCGCGGGCCGCGGGCGCGTGTATACGCGCATCACCCGCACACAGCGCTCACTTGTCCGGCTTCTCAATTTCGACCCCGCTCTCGCCCGCCGCCGCGATCAGCTCGAAGGTGTCTTGCACCGTGCCGCGCGCACGAGGCGCATTGCCGTGCATCCAGATTGCTTCGACGAAATCGCGCGCCTGCCCGGCCGGCACGGTCACCGCGATCCAGTGATCGTCCTGCCATAGCTGCACGCAGCCGCTCGGATCGACTGCATCCGGATAACAATCCCGGCGGATCAGGCGGATCGTGACCGAGCGCAGCGTGAGGTCGCTGGTCTTGTTCGCGATACGGCCGCGCAGCTCGAACGGCGCCCCACCGCCGGACATGTGCAGATTTTCTGCTGTGACCATTGTCGGCGGAACGGAGCGTAACTCTGCCGCTGGCGACACCGGCTTGCCGCGTTGCTGAGCGGCGGCGGCCTGACTCGCATCCTCGTCGCGCAATCGCTGCACTATTCCCCACGCGAGCATCGCGCCGAGCACGACGCAGCCGACGACGCCAAGCGGCCGCAAGCGCGGCTGCGAGAGTGCGATGACGATGAAGACCGTAGCGAGGAACCAGTACATCGGAACAAGCATAACTGACGCCGCGTTTTTTTCTCACGATTCACTGTCCGAAGACGAGGAGCGAAACCATGGGCAACACCCCGCGCAACGAAGGCGAAGGCAATAAGTCCGCCGATCGCAACTATCGGGAAGCGACGCAGAAGTTCGTGGAATCCGAGCGCGGTCGCGAGCAGATCGAGAAGGCCGGCGACGTCGACTCGAACCAGGAGCGCGACATCGAACGCGCCGAGGAAGAGGCGAAGCGCCACGCCAAGGAGCACGATCCGGAAGAAGTTCGCAAACCCTCGCGACCTGCCTGACGCACCGAGGTTGCTGCCCGCCGCCGAACTAGGTCACCATCGGCGGCGGGCGTCCGATAACGAACAATGAAGTGACCACTGCACCGTCGACCATCGATTCCACCCGTCAGCGTCTGCGCGCCGTGTTTGGCGGCTCCGTCGGCAATCTCATCGAGTGGTACGACTGGTATACGTATTCGGCGTGCTCAATCTACTTCGCGCCGCTGTTCTTTCCGAATGACGATCCGACCACGCAGCTGCTCAACAGCGCAGCGATTTACGCCGGCGGCTTTCTGATCCGCCCGCTCGGCGGCTGGGTGCTCGGCCGCTATGCAGATCGCAGTGGGCGCAAGGCTGCACTGACGTTGTCCGTGATGCTGATGTGTCTCGGCTCTTTGCTGATCGCCTTTGCGCCGGCTTACGCGCACGTCGGTCTCGCGGCGCCGGTGACGCTGATATTCGCGCGGCTGCTGCAAGGTTTCAGCGTCGGCGGCGAGTACGGCACCAGTGCGACGTACATGAGCGAGGTCACGCCCGCGCATCAGCGCGGCTTTTATTCGGGGATTCTGTACGTCACGCTGGTCATGGGTCAGCTGCTCTCGCTGGCGGTGCTGCTGGTCTTGCAGTGGGTGTTTCTCACCCACGACCAGCTCGAAGCCTGGGGCTGGCGCATTCCGTTCGCGATCGGCGCGGTGGCGGCGCTCGGCGGCTTGTATCTGCGGCGCAATCTGCCGGAGTCGCAGACGTTCCAGAAGCATCGCGAGAGTGGCGGCCGCTCCGGCGAAGTGCGACTGCTGCTGCAACACCCGCGCGAAGTGGCGATCGTCATCGGCCTGACTGCCGGCGGCACGCTCTACTTCTACATCTTCACGACGTACATCCAGCAGTTCCTCGCGAACACCGTCGGACTGTCGAAGACCGACGCAACGACCGTCTCATCGGCGTCGCTGTTCCTGTTCATGCTGATGCAGCCGGTGATGGGCGCGCTTTCCGACCGCATCGGGCGGCGGCCGATGCTCATCACGTTCGGTGTTCTCGCGCTGCTCACGACCGTGCCCCTGCTGTCGACGCTCGCGCAAGCGCACAGCGCCTGGCTGGCCTTCGTCCTCGTGACCCTGGCGTTGGCCATCTCGTCGTTCTACAGCTCGATCAGCGCCGTCGTGAAAGCCGAGCTGTTCCCGGTCGAGATTCGCGCACTGGGCGTTGGCCTGCCTTACGCCGTCGCGGTCTCGCTGTTCGGCGGCACCGCACCGTTCATCGGGCTGTGGTTCAAGTCGATCGGCCACGAGTCCTGGTTCTATTGGTACGTCACGGTATGCGTGTTGGGCTCGCTCCTGGTGTACATTTTCATGCGCGAGCCGCAACGCACTTCGCGAATCTGACAGAAGCCTTCCCAGGAAATCGAAACATGGTCCGACCCGAGTCCTCCGGCCTGTCCGGCCCGCGCCTGCAACACATCGACCGCTTCATCCAGGAGAAGTACCTCGATACCGGCAAGCTGCCGTGCGCCCTGACGCTGGTCGAGCGTAACGGCCACGTCGCGCACTCGAGCGCGCTCGGCCACATGGACCTCGAGCGCAAGCGCCCGCTGCAGGAAGACACGATCTTCCGCATCTATTCCATGACCAAGCCGCTCACCAGCCTCGCGTTGATGATGCTGGTCGAGGAAGGCCGCATCTCGCTCGACGATCCCGTGCATCGCTACATCCCGCAGTGGCGTGAGCTCGGCGTGTACGAGGGCGGATTCATCGGCGGCTTTCGCACCAAGCGTACGAGCGCACCGATGCGCGTCGTCGACCTGATGCGCCACACGTCGGGGCTCACTTACGGTTTCCAACAGCGCACCAACGTCGATGCGGCCTATCGCAAGCTGCACCTCGGCGAAATCCCGACTGCGGTGTCGCTCGAGCAGATGATCGACGAGCTGGCGAAGGTGCCGCTGGAATTCTCGCCGGGCAGCGCCTGGAACTACGGCATCTCGACCGACGTCGTCGGCTATCTCGTCGGCAAGGTCTCCGGCCAGCCGTTCGAGCAGTTCCTGCGCTCGCGGATTCTCGATCCGCTCGGCATGACGGACACCGACTTCATGGTGCCGGCCGCGAAGGCATCGCGCTTCGCTGCTTGCTATGCCGCGACGCCCAAGGGCGGCATGGTGCTCCAGGACGATCCGCAGACGAGCTTCTTCTTGAAGCCGCCGACTTTCGTGTCGGGCGGCGGCGGGCTGGTGTCGACTGCAGCCGACTATCTGCGCTTTTGCCGGATGCTGCTGAATGGCGGCGAGCTCGACGGCGTGCGACTCGTCAGCCCGAAGACGCTGGAGCTGATGTCGCACAACCATCTGCCAGGCGGTAAGGATCTGCCGGATCTCGCGGTCTCGCTGTTCTCGGAAGTAACTTACGCCGGCGTCGGCTTCGGCCTGGGATTCGCGGTGTCCGTCAGCCCGGCGCGTGGGCTGCTGCCGGGATCGCCGGGCGACATTTCGTGGGGCGGGCTCGCGAGCACTTACTTCTGGGTGGATCCGCGCGAGCAGTTGATCGTCATCTTCATGACGCAGCTCACGCCGTCGGCGACCTATCCGATCCGCCGCGAGCTGCGCACGCTGGTGTACTCGGCGTTCACTTGAACGCCTGACGAAACCGCACGCCTGGCGTGTCGACCGCAGTGTCCTCGACCATGCGCGGTCGAAAGCGCGCGACCTGCAGCGCCTGCAACGTTTCGTCAGCCGCCGATCTGCCTAGATCGTTGGTAATCATACGTCCGCTGTCGATGTGCCCATCTGCGCGCACTGTGAATTCTGCCTCGACATAGCGCGCGTTCGTCGAGGGCGCACTTAGAGCGAGCGTCGGCACCGGATACAGAACCTGCACCGGCGCTGCGAACGGATCGTCAGCGCTCTCGATGTGCTTGAGCCAGCGTTGAGCACTCGCGTAGTAGCGTCGCGCCGTGCGGCTGTGATCCTTCGCTTGAAACCAGTCGCCAGCCTGCAGCAACACCTCGACACGTCGCTGCGGTAGCAGCGTCACGGTCTCCGCCAGTTGCGCCGCATAGCGCACTGCCTGCTCCGCTTCGGGGCGCATGATCTTCTGCACGTGATGCTGAAACGTCGGGCTGCCGATGCTGATGCGGCTGGTGAGCAATACCGGACCGCGATAGGACTCGAGCGAGTCCGGCGAGGTGGCAATGCTCTCGGCCGCCAGTTCGTCGAAGCTGCAGCGAGTCAGTCCGAGCAACGCGTCGATGAGTTGCTCGTCGTCGTTCGTACGCAGCCGCGCGATGCTGCGGCGAAAGCGCTCGCGCCCGCTGTCGAATCGGCCGAGCCGGCAGTACCACGCGGCGATTGCTGCGAGCGAGTGCGCGTGTTGCAGGGACTGCCGACCGTCGGCCCGCTCGCTGACGCGCTCCATGTATCCGAGGACGGCAACTGCCGAATCGACGTCGCCCTGCAGACTGTGAAGATCCGTCAGTTGACTCAGCAATGCATATTGCCGTTGCTCGTAGAGACCGCTGTTTCGCCGCAGAATCCCCACTGCGCGCGTCAACGGCTCGATTGCATCTGCCGGCTGGCCCGCAGCGATCAGCGCATCGGCGAGGCCGACGAGCGGTTCGATCAACGCGCTGTCCGTCGGACCGTACTGCTGTTCGGCATCGTGCAGGGCGCGCGCGTAGCGATCCTTCGCAGAACCGGCGTCGACGCACCATGCGGAATCGCACAGCGCGAGCGCGACCAGCAACGCGTATGCAAATAAACGCAAAGCTCCCCCGACGTCGCGCGAAGCTGATCCTAGAATACTCCCGAAATTCTTCGAGGGGCTTTTCGCCATGTGGATTCGCAAGATCGAGCGCGACTTGAAGAAGGACGTCGACTCGCCGCTGCCCACGCAAGCTGTATCGAACGAAGAGTTCCTGCCGCGGCCGCAGACGCCGCGTCAGAAGCAGCTCGAAGCGCTGATCCGCGAGATGGGCGACACGCGCGCGCGCAAGCTCAACATGGATCGTCGCGCATTCATGGCCAGTTCGATGGGCCTCGCCACTTGCTTCGCGGCCTCGAACCGCGTCTACGGCAAAGTCTTCGAGGTCGACGATGCGGAGACCTACGAGCTCGCGGCAATCGACGAGAAGTATCCGAAGGGCGAGTTCTTCGTGATCGACGTGCAGGCGCACTTCACCAACGGCATCGCGCTGAACTTCCGCAACAGCGAGACCGCCCGCAACATGGGCTTCAACCTGAAGGACGACGTCGAGTCGTACAGCTTCAAGAATTTCGTCAAAGAGCTGTTCTTCGACTCCGAGACCAACATGGTGGTGATCTCCGGCGTGCCGACGCGCGAGATCCAGCGCACGCCCGACGGCAAGGTGGCGGAAGGCGCGCAGCGCAATCCGCCGTTCGCGATCCTGCCGAGCTGGCTGATGGGCGAGAAGAAAAAAGAGATCAACGACATGGCCGGCTCGCAGCGCGCACTGTGCCAGGGCAATCTCGCACCTAATCACTACTGGGACAAGGCGACCAACAGTCTCGACAAGGCGGCGATGCTCGAGCAGATGGAGCGCGAGCTGCAGCTCTACAAGATCGATTCGTGGAAGTGGTACTGCCACACCGATCCGGCGCGCACCGGCAACGGCTTCCAGCTCGACGATGACAACGCGATGTGGTTCTACGAGGAGTCGCGCAAGCGCGGCATGAAGCTCGTCAGCGTGCACAAA
>DATJIP010000069.1:0-19988 GCA_035493235.1 Steroidobacteraceae bacterium | reverse complement strand
AGACTCGCGATCCTCTCCACTCCGGAGCGCGAGCAGCGCGGGAGCCAGTCATGACCGACAAAGCGAAGCGTGAAACCCTGATGATGCTGGGCGCAGGTACTGTTGGAGCGGTGATGACCGGCACGGTGGCAGCGCAGAACGCAACGAGCGGGCGAGCGGAGGTGCGCGGCTCGATGGTTGGCGGACGCGAGCCGAAGCCGCTGCCGTTCGATCCCGCGAAGCTCAACGGCCTGTCCGAGAAGCTGATCCGCTCGCATTGGGAAAACAACTACGTCGGCTCGGTCAAGACGCTGAACATGATCGCGGGTCGGCTGCAGGCGGCGATGAGCGACGCCGAACTGCCGCCGGTCGTCTACGGCGGCCTGAAGCGCGAGGAGCTGCACCGGCTCGGCTCCGTCGTGCTGCACGAGCAGTACTTCGGCAATCTCGGCGGCGACGGCAAAGCCGGCGGCGACATCCTCGCGGGGTTGAAAAAAGCCTATGGCAGTTACGAAGCATGGGAGGCCGAGTTTCGTCGCACGGCGATGTCGCTGGCCGGCGGATCTGGCTGGTGCGTGCTCACGTACAACGCTTACACCAACGAGCTGCGCAACCAGTGGGCCTGGGATCACATGCACGGTGCGATCGCGGCGATGCCCCTGCTCGTGCTCGATATGTACGAGCACTCCTATCATATGGACTACGGCTCGGCCGCCGCGAAGTACGTGGACGCGTTCATGCACAACGTGAACTGGGAAGAAGTCGACAAGCGGTTCGGAGCGCGCCCGGCGTGAGGGTCTTCTCGCTGATCGCGGCCTTGGCTCTGATCTGCGGAATCGCAGCTGCAGACGATGCAGCGACGAAGGTCGTCTTCGTCTGCGAGCACGGCAACGTGAAGAGTCTGATGGCCGCGTCGTACTTCAATCAGCTCGCCGCGCAACGCGGCCTGCCGTTCCATGCTGTTTCGCGCGGAGTCGCGCCGGATTCCACCACAGTGCCGACGGCGATCGTCGCTGGACTGCACACGGACGGCTTCGATGTCAGCGACTTCCATCCAGCGAAGATTTCAAACGCCGACGTCGCCGGTGCAGCTCGGACGGTGGCGATCAGCACCGACGTTCCCGCCAGCGTGCACGTCGATGAGCAAGCCATCGAACGCTGGACCGATGTTCCTCCGGCGAGCAGCGACTACGATGCGGCGCGAGCGTCGTTGAAAGCGCATGTCGCCGCCCTCCTCGATCGGCTGGCCTCAAAGTAGCCCGCTACTCCTCCTCTGCCAGGAACACTTTGGTTCGCAGCAGCTCCAGCGTTGCGCGCAACTCCTCGACACGCTGCGCGCCGATGCGGTGAGCCCAATCGGCCTCGACCCGCAGCGCGAAGCTGCGCACGGCCTTGCCGTAGGCGCGGCCGCGCGCAGTGAGGCGGACACGCGTCGCGCGCGCGTCGTCAGGATCCTCGACTCGCTCGACATACCCGCCCGCCTCGAGATCGGCAATCAGCGTGCTCATGGATTGCTTCGTGATGCGTGAAGCACGCGCAAGCGACGTGATACGCGCGCCTTCAGGAAACTGCCACAACGGCTGAATGACCGCGGAGTGGGCCGGCTGCACGCCGGTGAATCCCGACGCTGCAATCCAATCCGTCAGCTGCTCGGTCATCGCCTGCGAAGCGAGACGCAGCAGCGCGGGCAGATGCGGTCCACGAATCGTGCTTGACATGGATGGTAAGCCTGCCTGACTATATTAGTCAGCCTATCGAACTAAACCGAAGAGTACCCCAGTGATTCACCACGTGTCGATTCCCGCGCGCGACCCGCAGCACGTCGCGCAGGTGCTGGCCGAGCTGTTCGGCGGCTATGCCGGGCCATTCATCGGTCCGATGCCGGGCGCGTGGGTCGTCTATCAGGAGGACGGTCACGGCTCCGGCATCGAGGTGTACAGCGAGCGCACCACGCTCGTGCCAGGCGACGACGACGCGATGGGCGGCATTCGCATGGGCGACGTACCGCAGGCCGTCGCCTTCCACGCGCTCATCTCCGTCAAAGCCGACCGTTCGACGATCGAGCGCATCGGTGCGCGCGAGGGCTGGCGGACGCGTCACTTCTGGCGCGGCCCGCCCGGCACACGGCTGTTCGAGCTCTACGAGTTCTGGGTCGAGAATCGCATCATGCTCGAGCTCGTGACCGAAGACATGCTCGCTGCGTACGTGAAGGTCGCCAACGGCGCTGCGCAACGCGCGCTGCTCGATGGTTACAATAGGAGCAAGTGACCACCAGC
Organism: Steroidobacteraceae bacterium; assembly: GCA_035493235.1. GTDB lineage: Bacteria > Pseudomonadota > Gammaproteobacteria > Steroidobacterales > Steroidobacteraceae > Steroidobacter. The sequence continues at coordinate 17,733 of DATJIP010000069.1, read as the reverse complement.
TCCCCGTCTCCTCCGCTCAGTCTCGCGAACGAGCCCGCGTTCCTTCGATACCTGATCGCGCGCTGCTTCGGCACGCTCGCGGTACAGATGCAGACCGTCGCAGTCGGCTGGCAGGTCTACGCGGCGACGTCGAACCCGCTCGACCTCGGCCTGATCGGGCTGTCGCAGTTCCTGCCGTTCATCCTGCTGATCCTGCCCGCCGGTCACGCGGCCGATCACTACGATCGCGGCAGGATTCTCACGAGTTGCTACTTCCTCAACATGATGAGCGCGATTGCCCTGCTCGCGTTCTCGGTGTTCGACGTGCATGCCGTCGGACCGGTGTTCGCAGTGATGACGCTGTTCGGCGTGACGCGCGCGTTCGCAATGCCTTCTGCGCAAGCACTCGTGCCCAACCTGGTGCGGCCGGAGTTGTTCGCGAAAGCAACGGCCGTCAATTCGTCCGTCTTCCAGGTCTGCACGATTGCCGGTCCGACGCTCGGCGGCCTGCTGTACCTCGCGGGTGCCGGCGTCGTGTTCGGCACCGTCGCGACGCTGCTCGCGATTTCGACAGTGCTCATGATGAAGGTGCGCATCGGCGCCAGGAACGCGACCGCTCAGCCCGGAGTGACATTGCGTTCGCTCCTCTCGGGCTTGACGTTCGTTCGCTCCAAACCGGTCGTGCTCGGCGCTATCTCGCTCGACCTGTTCGCGGTGCTGTTCGGCGGAGCTACGGCGCTGCTGCCGATCTATGCGCGCGACATCCTGCACACGACGTCGGTCGGACTCGGCGTGCTGCGCACGGCACCGGGCTTTGGCGCCGCTGTGTGTGCGCTCCTGTTGAGTGTGTATCCACTGGATCGACGCGTGGGACCCTGGCTGTTCGCCGGCGTCGCCGTTTTCGGCGCGGCGACTGTAGTCTTCGGGCTATCGACGAACATCGTTGTCTCCGTGATCGCGCTGACGCTGCTCGGCGCCGGCGACATGATCAGCGTGTATCTGCGCCACTTGCTGGTGCAGCTCGAAACTCCCGACGAGATCCGCGGCCGCGTCAGTGCCGTGAACGCTGTGTTCATCGGCGCATCGAACGAGCTCGGAGAATTCGAATCCGGCATCACTGCCGCGTGGTTCGGCACCGTGCGCGCCGTCGTGCTGGGAGGCATTGCCACGATGCTGGTGGCTGCGACCTGGGCGTGGTGGTTCCCGCAACTGCGTCGCATGGATCGCCTGCCCGAGCGCGTCGGCTGAGTGGCTTCATGGTCGCGCGCTAAGTGGATCTAGGCGCGCGTCATGCAACAGCTAGCATGAGCGCATGAGCCTGACACGAAGAACGCTGATCGGCGCCGCCGCTGCGACACCTGCATTGATCGGCTGGAAAGCCAGCGCCGCGCAATCCGACCTCGACGACGCCGTTCGCGCTTACGATCAAGCGACAGTTCACAACGACGTCGCCGCGCTCGCGCAACTCGTCTGCGACGACTACACGCTCGTCAATTCCGACTCGTCGCTGCAGGACAAAGCCTCGTACCTCGAAGACTTCAGAGTGCCGGGATTCAAGCTCGATCCCTACGAGCTCGAACAACCGGTGCGCAGAGTCTGGGGCGACACTGCACTCGTCGCCGGTCTGGTGCATCTGAGCTGGACGCTGAAAGGTGAGCATCAAGCACGCCTGCTGCGCATCGCGCACGTCTGGACGAAGCTCGAGGGTCGCTGGCGCCTCGCCTATACGCAGCTCACACGCGTCCCGGAGCAATAGTCAGCCGTCGCGCCACAGTCGATGCGCCTGAGCCCGTCGCAGATTGCGACATGCCCTTTCGCCGATCCGGACTCCACTCGCAATTGATCTTTGGTACGCCCGACCAAATCTCGGCGTAATCCCGGAACTCCCCCGGGACCCGTCGACACATCGCCACTAGCTTATGAGCCTCGTCTTGAACCCCCTAGGAGACTTGGCTAATGAAGAATCGATCAACCCTTTACCTGGCATGCGCAGCACTCGGCTCGCTGGCTCTTGCGGCCGCCCCGGCACCGCAAGCCCACGACAACGATCACGGTAACGGTGGTGCCAACGGCAGCGACCTGCGTCGCTTCAACGACCTCGTCAAGACCGTGCGGCAGGTGACCGACAAGTACCACTCGGTCGCCATGGCCGAGAACGACGGCTATCACCTGCTGTTCGGCTGCGTCAGCAACGACGACGTTGGCGCAATGGGCCTGCACTACGCGAATGCGAACCTGATCTTCAAGGACCCTGCGAAAGGCATCTTCGACGACCAGATCGACCGCAACCAGCCGGAAATCATCCTGTACGAGCCGACGCCCTGGGGTCCGAAGCTCACCGGTGCCGACTACCTCGTCGACGCGGCGGCATGGGACAAGACTCACACGCAGGCACCTGAGCTCGACGGCCAGATCTTCCATTACTTCGGCGCACCGAACCGCTTCGGCCTGCCGCCGTTCTACACGCTGCACGTCTGGGCGTGGAAAGAGAGCCCGACCGGCACGTTCGTGAACTGGAACAAGGATGTGCGTTGCGACGCGCACAACGGACCGGACAAGTGAGCTGAAGAGAGTTAAAGACTCTATTTGAAGGGCCGCGAGGCCCAGTGCGCGTGGGTACCGCTGCAAATCTTGTGCGGTAGTCCGATGCGGCACACCGGACCGTCGGAGAATCGTTTGGCATCGATCACGATGCACTCCGACGTTCCGGTGTTTTCATCCGTCACGAAGCTGACGATGTAGCCGTCGTCCTCGTCGCGTGCGCCGATGCGCGGCGCGAACGGCGCTTCGCTCGCGTAGCGATTCGCGCCGAGATCGAGCTCCCACGATTGCCCGGTCTGCAGGTCGTGCTTGACGAAGCCGGTGAACAGGAACCAGCCCGGCTTCGCCTTGGTGCTGTACACGTAGCGGTTCGGCACGCCGGTGTACTGCTGATTGATCATGCCGAACTCGAGAATACGGTCATCGAGCGGCTCTTCGCGCGTGCGGCCCGTGCGCAGGTCGAAGCGCCAGCGATGCAGCCGCGAGCGGAAGCTGTACTCGTCGAGATACGCCATCATGTGCGAGTACGGTGATGCTCCATCCTTGCGCGGGCGCGGCGTCGGATTCTCCTGGAAGTAGCCGTCCATCACGATCTCGTGGTCCCGCTCGTACGCGTTGAGAAAGTGCAGGACGTACGTCGGCGCGGCTTCGAACCAGCGCAGCTCCTCGCTGCGACCATGGCGCGGAATTACCCCGAAGCGCGAAGGCAGATCGTGCATGCGCACTGCGTGGAGGTTCTGCGCAAGCAGGTCGGCGTCCCAGAACGCCGGCAAATCGTTCAGGATCGAATGACGCGCAGTGATTGCCATGTCGTGCGGCAGACGCGGACCGGGTAGCGGAACCGGCACGTACGTCGTCAATCGGCCGGTGCGATCGACGACACCGTAGTGCATGTACGGCGCCTGCTTCGAATAGTTGAAGAACATCAATTCGCCCGTGTTCGGGTCCACCTTCGGATGCGCCGACACGCCGTCTGGAGGCGTCCAGCTCGCGACGCCGAGCGTGTCGAGCGTTTCCGGATCGAGGCGATACACCTCGCCGCATTGATAGAAGGTGGACACCGCAACGCCCGCGTGCATCGTGATGTCGGTGCTCGACGAATCCTTCAAGCTGCCGTGAGCGCCGAAGCCGGGCCGCAGCGACGTGCCCGGCGGATCCATCAACCCGCCCCACAACGAGCCGCCGGCCTCCTGCTCGGCCGCGAGACAGCGCGTGCGCACGAACCGGTTGCGGTAGCTGATTTGGCCACGCCGGAAATCCAGCGCATGGATCATCGCGTCGCCATCGAACGGGTGATAGCGGCCGAGCGGCTCGTGAATCTGGTTTTCGGTGTTGCGCAGGTAGACGCCGTCGAGGTCGGCCGGCACGGCGCCTGCCAGCACCGGCAGTTCGTGCGCCGTGACCTCTTCGTGCTGCGGCGTCCAGGCACCCGTCAGGTAGGGATGCTCGCGGTCCCGCAGCGTGGTCGTGATACGCGGGAGCTTCTCGATTCGCATGAACGGGTCCTTGAGAGCGGCCGGGGCGATTGTAGGAGCCTTAGTCTCGCTATGCAAGCTTGTCCGAGCCGGCTAGACTCTGGCCACAGAAAATTTCTCCGGGGGACCTGCGTAATGCGATTGAGAATTCTTGCACTGCTCGGCGCCCTGCTGTTTGCGACCGCGGCCTCAGCCGATACCGACGCGCAGAAGCTCGGGACCGTGCGCCAGATGATCGACGCGTGGAACGCGCGCAACTGGCAGCAGGTGTACGACCTCTTTGCCGCGGACGGCGTCCTGCAAAGCATGATGCTGCCGGAACCGACTGTCGGCCGCGAGGCGATCAGTCAGCGCATCGGCGGCCTCGCCAAGGACATATCGAAGATCGAGCTGCGCATCCGTCACATCGGCGTGGCCGACGGCGTCGTGTTCATCGAGCGCGTCGACGATTTCGTGTATCGCGGCCATCACGGCCAGGTGCCGGTGGTCGGCGTCGTGGAAGTCGCGCAGGGCCACGTGAAGGCCTGGCGCGAATACTACGATCGCTCGCAGATGATCGAGGCGATGGGCTTGAAGCAGGATTTCGACGCAGCGAAACGGCGCGAATGAGCTAGCCGGCGACGGCGCCGCGTTTGGCAGTACTCTCGCCTGCTACGGGCGGGAAGGTGACATCGTGGGGATCGATGGTCTTGTGGCAATGACTGCAGGCAACGACGGCATTGAGCCGCGCGCCGCACGTCTTGTGGAACACGCGCAGGTTCGGGCCGGCTGCGGGCGCGAGCCAGCGATCGCCCCACTGCATCAGCATCAGCGCGTGCGGGAACAGGTCGCGTCCCTTCGCAGTGAGGCGATATTCGTAACGCGGCGGCCGCTCCGAATACTGCCGACGCTCGAGGATGTTGTGATCGACGAGGTAGTTCAGACGGTGCGTGAGAATGTTGGTCGCGATCTCGAGACTGCTCTGGATCTCGTCGAAGCGACGCAGCCCGAGGAACGCCGCGCACAACACGAGCGGCGTCCAGCGATCGCCCAGAATGTCCGTGATGTGCACGAATGCCGAGCTGGCGCCGCGATGACTCTCTGCATTCACCGACGACAGCCGCCGAAAGCGCGGCGTGGCGGCGCGCGAGCGGCCGGCCACCGCCACGACTTCATAACCGGTGTCGCGCACTTCGACGATCTTGCCGCAGCCCGAGCACATGGTGTCCGGCTGCATCGCGTGCTTGCAGAGGTTGTGCCGCAGGTAACGCGGAATGCCCGCGCCGCTCGGCGCCCAGTTATGCTCCCAGCGCCACGTCACGAGCGTCACGCCGTACAACGCGAGGCCCATCGCGGTGAGCCGGTATTCGAAGCGCGGCGGCGCGTCCGAGTAGCGAATGCGTTCCAGCAGGCCGTTTTCCACCAGCCCGTTCAGGCGGCTGGTGAGCGTGGAGCGGGCCGCGCCGCTCAGGTTGCGGAACTCCTCGAAGCGGTGCGCACCCTGGAAGGCGTCGCGCAGGATCAACAGAGTCCAGCGGTCGCCGATGATGCTCAATGCGCGCGTGACGGAGCTGGCAGCGATTAGTTTTGCGTTCGATGGCATCCCGCCGAACTGTAGGCGTAGCTGAGCGAGCATGCAATGATCCGCTTCGACGAAAAAGTGGCCATCGTCACCGGCGCCGGCAAAGGGCTGGGACGTTCGTATGCGATATACCTGGCGGCGCGCGGCGCTCGTGTCGTAGTCAACAACCGCCGACGGTCGAATAGCGAACCGTCGAGCGCAGACGAGGTCGTGCAGGCCATCCGGCAGGCCGGCGGACAGGCCATCGCCAACTACGACAGCGTCGAAGATCCGGCGGCGGGCGCACGGATCGTGCAGCAGGCAGTCGACGCCTGGGGCCGCGTCGACATCCTGATCAACAACGCCGGCGTCGATCAGCGCTCGACGTTCCACAAAGTGAGCGTCGAGCAGTTCCGGCAGATCTTCGACATCAACTTCTACGGCTCGCTGTACGTGACGCACGCGGCCTACGCCCGCATGCGCGCGGCTGGCTACGGGCGCATCGTCGTATCGACGTCCGTTGCCGGCCTCTATGGATTGCACGGGCTGACGGCCTATTCGGCCTCGAAGGCAGCCTTGATCGGCTTCATGCGCACGCTGGCCATGGAAGGCAAATCGCACAACGTGTTGACCAACGCGATTGCGCCCTACGCCGCCACGCCGATGACCGCGCGCCAGGGAAACATGCCGGAAGAATTCATGACGACGATGCGCCCGGAGTTCGTCGCGCCCGCCGTCGCGCTGCTGGTGAGCGACCAGACGAGCTTGAACGGCCAGGTGATCATCGCCGGCAAAGGCGCGTTCCGCCGCGCAGCCAACGTCGAAGGTCGCGGGCTGCGCTATGCGGAACCGACCGAGGCAACGGCCGAAGCTTTGGCTCGCGACGTCGCACAGCTCCTGGACATGGAAGGTGCGACCGAGTTCGCCGATGCGATGGCGGCGTTCCAGCAGCTGTTCGGCGAAGACTCCGGAGCGAAGTGATGCATCAGCTCGGCGATCCGACCGACGCGCGACTGGCCTGGCCGAGCCCGCAGCGCGCCTGGTGGACGGTCGCGGTGCTGACGTTCACCTACATCGTTTCGTTCGTCGATCGCACGATCCTCGGCTTGCTGATCGAGCCGATCAAAGCCGACCTTTCGCTCAACGACACCGAGATCGGACTCGTGGTGGGCCTCGCCTTCGGCGTGTTCTATGCGGTGATGGGCTTGCCGCTGGGTTGGCTCGCGGACCGCACTTCGCGGCGCGGCTTGATCGCAGTCGGTGCTGCCCTGTGGTGTGCAGCGACGGCTGCATGCGGACTCGCGGCCAGCTTCGTTCAATTGTTCCTGGCGCGCATCGCCGTCGGCGTCGGCGAGGCCGCCCTCTCCCCGGCCGCGATGTCGATCATCAGCGATTCGTTCCCGAAGGAGCGGCGCGCAGTTCCGATCGGTGTGTACGCAGCCGCCGCCGCGCTGGGTGCCGGTCTTGCAATGATCGTCGGCGGCTCCGTAATCCAGCTGGTCTCGAACCGCTGGCAAAGCGCGTTCGTCTGGGTCGGCCTCGGCGGACTCGTGATGCTGCCGCTGCTCGCAACCGTCACCGAGCCCGCGCGACGCAACGAGGCCGCAGTATTCGATGCACCGGTGCGCATCGACCGTTTCATCGTCGAGCATGCGGACTTCATGATTCGCCACTACGCCCTGGTCGCGCTCTACGCGATCATGGTGTACGCCGTGCTGAGTTGGGCGCCGGCGATGTTCATTCGTGTGCACGGCTGGACTCCGGGTCAGACCGGGCTGCGCTATGGCCTGGTGCTGCTGATCTTCGGTGGTGCCGGCACGGTGCTCGGCGGTCTCGCAGCAGCCCAGCTCGGCAAACGAGGTGTGCAGCATCCGGCCATCTGGGTCACCTTCCTCGGCGTGGCGGGCACGTGGCCCTTCCTGGCGATGGCCGGATGGGCCGACGATCCCTGGACGGCGCTGGCCTGGTATGCGCCGGGACTCTTATTGATGACGTTGCCGGGCGGTACGGCCATTCAAGTCGTGCAGGAAGCCGTGCCCAATCGCCTGCGCGGGCAAGCTTCCGCGATCTACTACCTCTCGAACAGCATCGTCGGGTCGACGCTGGGTCCGCTGTCGGTCGGGCTGCTGACCGACTACATATATAAGGATCCGCTGCGGATTGGCTCGGCGTTGGCGCTGCTCGCGATCGTGATTCCGCCGGTCAGCGCGCTGCTGGCATACCAGACGCGGGCGCCGTTCGCGCGCCTGGTAAGTCGCGCGGCTGCCTGAACCTCAGCGGCCGGTATTGATCTCAGTCGCGCCGAGCTGCTTCGCAAAGCGCCGCGCGAGTGCTTCCGGCTCGCGGATCGTCTGAGCGCGCACTTCGACAGCCATCGTGTCGGTATCGACTTCTTCCGTGCCGCGACGGATCGCTGCGAGTCCCACGGCGGCAATCGTCTCCGGCTTTTCCTTCGCACCCTTCACATGGCTCGCCATGCGCGTGTCGACCGATCCGACGAACAATGCCGTGACTGTCGTGCCCTGCCCCGCAAGCTCCGCGCGCAGGCAAGTCGACATCGCGCGCGCCGCGAATTTCGAAGGGCTGTAGCCGCCCATGATCGGCACCGCGACCAGTCCACCGGCCGACAATACATTCGCAATCGCACTTTGCTGGCTGCGCGCCAGGATCGGCGCGAACGCCCGGCACATGCCGAGCGGGCCGAAGTAGTTCACTTCCATCTCGAAGCGCGCCGCGCTCAGGTCGGGCGCTTTCAGCAGCGTCTGCTGCAGGAATTGGCCGGCGTTGTTCACGAGGATCGAGACATCCTGGCAGTCGCGAGCCGCGCGCTTGATCGATGCTTCGTCGGCCACGTCGAGCTCGACCGCAACGACGCGGTCTGGCGCTTCCGCGACGAGATGCGCGGCAGCTTCTCGTTGCCGGGTGCCCACGTACACGCGACGGGCACCGCCCGCGACGAATGCGCGCACGAATGCTTCGCCGATACCGCGATTGCCGCCGGTGACGAACGCTACTGAGTTGGCAATTTCCATCGTAGGTGTCCTCTCATAGCTCAGTCCGGAAGAATTCTCGCCAAGTCGCCAAGCCGCAAAGAAAAACCAAAGTTCGGATCAAATCTCGTAAACAAAAGACTTCTCTTCCTTGGCATCTTGGCGCCTTGGCGAGAAATTTCTTCCATTAACTGACCTCTAATACATCCACACCACACGGCTCGGCATACAGCCGCTCGAGGTCCGCGGCGCGGCGCTTCAGCACCGCACTTCGATTCACAGTGCCCTTGTCGGAAAGCTCGTGCGCGCCGGCATTCGGCGGTTCCTGCAGCAAGAGTAAACGACGCACGCTGGTGCTCGCGCCAGGATTCGCAGCGTTGTGCGCGGCGAGTCGTTCGCGAATCCTGCCGCGCAAGCCTGCCGCGCCGGCGCTCTCCAGCGAGGCGCGATTCGGCCACGCGAGCACGGCGATGCTCGTATAGCCTTCGCCGCACAGAACCAGCTCGTCGACGAGTGGAGCGAGCTGACGCAGGAGCTCCGCACGGAGTTGTCCGCCGCTGACCCAGGTGCCGCTGCCGAGCTTGAATTCTTCTGCGAGGCGACCCGCGAACGCCAACCCCTGTTCGGGCCGCTCGGGATCGTGAAAGACCGCGAGATCGCCCATGCGGTAGAAGCCTTCTTCGTCGCGGCTCTCGGCGGTGCGTTGCGGATCGCGCAGGTAGCAAGGCGTCACGACGGGACCCGCGATGCGAACTTCGTAGCGAGTGTCGACCGGCACGAGCTTCACACTGACGCCGGGCATCGGCACACCCAGGCCGACTTTGTCGGTCTCGAAGTGGATCGCGAGACAGCCCGAGGTGGTCTCGGTCGAACCGTACGCGGAGATGAGCATCAACCGCTTGCCGATCGTCGCAACTGCGAGGCTCTGCAGACGCTCGTAGATCGGCTGCGGCAGACCCGCGCCGCCATACAGCAGCACGCGCAGATCGCGGAAGAACGTACGACGCAGATCCTCGTCCGCTTCGAGTGCCTCGACCAGCAACTGATAGCCGAGCGGCACATTCACGTAGTAGCTGCCGGGCACCTCGCGAAGATTACGCAACGACTCCTGCCACATCGGACCGGGGACCGGTTTGCCGTCATCGATGTACAGCGTGCCGCCTGCGACGAGCGTGAGCATTTTGCCGAACGCGCCCGAGACGTGATTCCAGGGCAGCCAATCCATCGTGGTGCCGGCCCAACCCGCTGCGGCACCGATCGTTTGCAATGCCTGCGCGATATTCGCGGCAATGTTCGCGTAGGTCTGGACGACAGCTTTCGGTGGACCGGTCGAGCCCGACGTAAGCATGTATGCAGCGTGATCCTCACCGCGCAATGCCGCGATTCGATCAGCAACGGCGCTCGTCACGGGCGTTGCGAGAACATCTTGCAGCGGCGCCGCACCGACTGGCGCATCTTCTGGCGTCGCGGTGAGCACGATCGCGTCGCCGAAGTCGACTTGCTCGAGCGCACGCGCGAAGGGCTTCGCATTCTCGACGAAGATGACTCCCGGCCGCGTCAGCTGCACGACGTGGCGCAGCCGCGTGAAGTTCGAATCCATGAGCCCGTAGTTGGCGCTCACCGGACAGGCCGGCACGCCGACCGCCATGCCGCCGAACTTCACCAGCGCGTGGGCAATCGAGTTGCCGGAGAGCAGCAGGATCGGGCGATCGCGCGCGATGCCCCGGTTCAGGAGCCATTGGGCGATGGCATCCGTATCCCGCTTCGTCTGCGTGTAGGAATGCGGCGTCCAGGCGCGTTGCGGCCCCTGCCGCTGGACCAGATAAGGCTTGTCCCCCAGGCGCGCTGCCTGCACGGCGAGAACGCGCGGCAGGCACGGCTCGAACTCCCGCAGCGGAATGCGCGAGCGCAGCACGATTGCGCCGTCGCTGCGCCGCTCGACCGCGAGATCCACCGGCAGGAAGTCCGTCTGCCGGAAGGGAACGGAACCGAGCCTTGTCAGTTGCATAACGAGACTTATAATCGAACGGACCCGGAGCGGCAACCGCGCCGCGCGCCACCACAGGGGATTCCATGGATTTTGCCAGGCTCAAGAAGACGATCGGTTTTTACGGCCGATTCCTCGTCAGTTTTTCGGCGCTCGGCTATCGCGCCCGTGCCATGGTCTGGCAGCGGCTGCGTGCCGACTTCACGGGCCAGACCTGGGTCGTGACCGGCGCCACCGGCGGCATCGGCCGCGCGGTCGTCGAGGGCGCAACGAGTCGCGGTGCGACAGTGCTCGCGCTCGGACGCAGTCATCAGAAACTGGATGCGCTGGCGCGCGAAGCACCGGGCCCGGGCCGCGTGATTCCGATCCTCACCGATCTCTCGCTGGTCGCCGATACGCGGCGCGCTGCCGCTGCGATTCTCGCGCGGGGTGCTCGCGTCGACGTGCTCGTGAACAACGTCGGCTTGTTGCTCGACGATCTGTCGATCACCGCGGAAGGATTCGAAACGTCCTACGCGACCAATCTGCTCACGCATTGGGTGCTGACCGATGCGTTGCTGCAAGGCTCGGCACTGACGCCGCAGGCGACGATCATCGAGATGTCCTCCGGCGGCATGTACAACGCGCCGCTGACGCTCGATTACATGGGCATGAAGGATCCGAAGAAGTACAACGGCGTGTACGCCTACGCCGTGCACAAGCGCGGCCAGGCCGAGCTCGTGAAGTATTGGCAGGGGCGCTACGGTGTCGGCGGTCTGCGTTGCTACGTGATGCATCCGGGCTGGGCAGATACCGACGGCGTGAAGACCGCGATGCCGAACTTCCGCCGGCGCTTGCGCAGCGTGCTGCGAGATTCGGCGCAGGGAGCGGACACCGCGATCTGGCTGGCAGCGACGCGGCCGACGAGCGAGGGACCGGAGGCTTTCTGGTTCGATCGCAAGGCGCGCAGCCCGCATGCGTTCCCGCACACGGTGAAGAGCAAGTACACGGCCGACAATCTAGCTGAGTTGCTCGCGAAGGAAGCAGCGAAGGTCGGGCCGACCGCCATGGTGGCGTGACGCCCGTGGGTCAGACCTTCAGCCTGACAGTCTTTCTCTCTTCAACACCATGCCCGCCGCGACACGATCCCAGGTGTCCGGCGTCACCCCCGCTTCCCGAAACGGAAACTTCCTCTGCTTGTTCGTCTCGGTCTTCGGAATCGCAGCGACGATGCGCACGAACCGCGGCACTGCGAAGTACGGCATGCGCGGCGTGAGCCACTCGATCAGCGCCTTCGGGTCGATCGTCTGACCGGCCTTCGCAACGATCACGACCATCACTTCTTCTTCCGACTCGACCGGAATGCCGACCGCGATCACTTCATCGACGGCCGCAAACGAGCGCACGGCCGCCTCGACTTCGAGCGATGAAACATTCTCGCCGCGGCGGCGGATCGCATCCTTCAATCGATCGACGAAGAAGTAATTGCCGTCGGCGTCCTTGCGCAGGATGTCGCCGGTGTGGAACCAGCCGTTGCGCCAGGCGCGCGCGGTCGCTTCAGGCAACCCGTCGTAGCCGAGGTTGAACGTCCACGGCATCTCGCTGCGAACGATCAACTCGCCGGGCGTGCCGTCCGGCACTTCCAGGTCGTGCTCGTCGACGAGCCGGCACTGCACGCCGGTGCGTGGCTTGCCGCAAGCGCCGAACACGCTCGAGTTCAGCTCGCTGACGAGCGGCGCCGACAGCTCGGTCATGTTGAAGCCGGTCACGAAGTCGATGCCGAAGCGATCGCGAATGCTCACCGTCTGCTCGTTGATCGGGAAGCCGGTCATGCAGCGGATGCCATGCTGGCGATCGTCCGGGCGCGGCGGCGACTTCATCAGGAACGCGCCCATGATGCCGATGAGGCCCGAGGTCGTCGTGCATTGGCCGCGTCGGATCTGATCCCAGAAGCGATCGGTGCTGAAGCCGTCGACGAGGTGGAACGAGCCGGAGCGGATCAGCGCGATCATCAGCGAGCTGGTGCCGCCGACGTGGAACATCGGCAGGTTGACGAGAATGCCCTCGCCGTCGCGCAAGTAGCCGTACACGATCGTGGCCGTCGTATAGAGCTGCAGGTACGGCGACAACACGCCTTTCGACAATCCCGTCGTACCGGACGTATAGATGATCGATTGCGCGTCCCACGGCTGCGGCTGCGCAGAGTCATCGAGTTGCCGCGCATCGCCGTCCAGCGGATCGGTACCGATATTGATGATGCACTCGACGTGCTGCAGCGACAGACCCTGCAATCGCTCGACGAGCGCCGGATGCGCGAGCACGAGCTTGGCGCGGCACGCGTTGATCGTGTGTTCCAGCGACGCGCCGCGATATGCGGTGTTCAGCGGGACGAAAACTGCGCCGAGATAGTTGATCGAGAACCACGCCAGAACGAGCGACGGCCCATTCGGCAACCACGCTACGACGCGATCGCCTGCGCGAACACCGAGCGCTTGCAACGCCGCTGCTTGTGCACGCACGTGCTCGCGGCACTCACCCCACGTCCATTCCGTTCCATCTTCGAACAATGCAATGCGCCGCTCGGGCACGCGCACCGCACGATCGTCGAGAATGGCCTTGAGAACGCAGTCCTCGCGCCGTGGCATGCGAGGATCGAACCAGGGCGGATGCACGGACTGCGATGTCGACATGGGCGTACGTTACGCACCCGCCGCCGAATCTGGCCACAGGTGTTGCCCGGGAATCCAGGCAGCGTGAAAGCCGATCGGCACGCGGCCCGGCAACGCAACGCGCGCGATCGGACCTTTGCCGATACGTTGCGCGTCGAAGATCCAGGCTTCTGACGTGTAGTCTTTGCCGCGCGTCGCGAGCGTGACGACGTAGCCGCGATCTTCTGCTCCGCCGCGCGTGCTCTTCGCGAACGGCGCCTCGTTGCCGTACCAGCCCTGCGGGTATTCGTAGACTTCGTGCGAACCGCTCTCATGGTCGTACTTCACCAACCCGTCGAACGCCAGCGTCTGCATGTCAGTCGGAATGTGCTGGTGATATGAGTAGCGCGTCTTCACGCCGTAGAGCTGCGTATCGGGCAAGCAGAACTCGGTGTTGAGATCGCTGAGCTGCTGCTCGTGCTTCTCGCCGGTGCGCAGGTTCATGCGCCAGCGACGCAGGTGGCCGCGATAACGCAGGTACGCGAGCATCGAGCCGAGAGCGCCTTCGGTAGGATCGCGGCGAATCGTCGGATCAGGCTGGAAACAGCCGTCCATCGTGATCCAGTCACCCTCCTCCCACGCGTTCACCATGTGCAGCACGTAGCCGGGCTCGAATTCGAACCACTTGATCTGTTCCTGCGTGCCGTAGCGCGGGATCACACCGAAGCGCGACGGCGTGTCGCGATGGAACTCGACGACGCGGTGACCGGTGTTACGCAGCACGTTGATGTCGTGATAGAGCGGGAAGTCGTGCAGGATCGTGTAATTCGGCGTGATCGTCGTGTCATGCGGCAACCGCGGCCCGGCCAGGTCGACGCGTGTCTTGTGCTTCAGCTTGCCGTCGGCGCCGATGACGTAATAGGTGAGATAGGACCTGAAATCGCCGTAGTCGTAGTTGATCAGCTCACCGGTGCGCGGGTCGCACTTCGCGTGCGCGTTGAACGTCGCGTCGACGGCACCGCCGAACGTCTCGTCGGCAACCGTATCGAGTGTCAGCGGATCGAGGGAATAAGTACGACCGGCGTTGTACCAGTTCGAGAGCACCCGGCCGTTGTGCCAGGTCAGCGTCGTGTTGCTCGTATCCTTGCAGTAGTCGGAGTTCGCAGCACGCGAGCCGTCGCGTGGCAATTCGAACGGGCCCATGATGCCCGACAACGTGACGCGGCCATTCTCGATCTCGTCGCGCAGCGCGCTGGTGCGCACCCAGCGGCGGATGTAGCTCGCGCGACCATCGCGAAAATACACGGCGTGCACCATCCCGTCGCCGTCGAACCAGTGATACAAGCCCTTCGGCTCAAGCACGGGATTCGGCCCGTTGCGCATGTAGGCGCCGCTCAGGTCTGCCGGAATCTCGCCCGCCGACACTTTCAGGTCGACCGCGGTGATCTCGGAAATGACGGGCGTGTACGGCCCATGCAGGTAGGGATTGTCGATGCCATCCACCCACGTGGGGCGGTCGGCCGGATCGACGCTCGACTCTTCCTTATATGTGCGCATAACCCTGTTCCTGCCTCGGCTTGGCCTGTATGCTGTTGACGGTTGCACTACGAGACTGACTGTCCATGGTACTGCCTCCGAGCCTCGACGCCAACAAGAGACTGGTCCGCGAATTCCTCGATCACTATGCGCATGGCCGCTACGACGCCGCGCTCGCGCTGCTGGCGCCGGATTCGCGCTGGTGGCTGCCCGGACACGTGCAGGAATTTCCGGCTGCAGGCTGGGTCGACAAGGCGACGGTGGAGCGCCGGCTCGCCGCCAATCTCAAGCTGCTGCCGCACGGGCTGGAGATCATCATCGGCGACATGACCGCCGAGGGCGACCGCGTCGCTGTCGAAGCGGAGAGCAAGGGCAAGCTCGTGAACGGTACGCTCTACCACAATCGCTACCATTTCCTGTTCGTCGTGCGCGACGGGCACATCCACGCCGTCAAGGAATACCTGGACACGCTGCACGTGATGAACGCGCTCGGCAAGGCACGCGCGAGCGGCTAGGTTGCAGCAATCTGGGAAATCTCGCCGCGAATGACTTTGCCGAGCGGATTGCGCGGCAACCGCTCGACGATGCGCACGCGCTCCGGCCACTTGAACACCGCAAGCTCGCGCGAGCGGAAGTGAGCCTGGAGCGTTTCCACGGTCACCACCTTCCCCGCCTTCGGCACCACGACCGCACAGATGCGCTCGCCGAGCACGTCGTCCGGATAGCCGACGACTGACGCTTCCGCGATGTCTGGATGCTCCGCGAGCACCGCGTCGATTTCGTCCGGTGAAATCTTTACGCCGCCGCGATTGATCAGCTGCTTGAGACGTGCGACGAACTGGTAGTAGCGGCCGCTCGCGTCGATCTCGAACAGATCGCCGGTGCGGAACCAGCCATCTGCGGTGAAAGCACGCGCAGTGACTTCGGGCACGCCGAAGTAGCCGTCGAATACCACCGGCCCGCGAATCTGCATCTCGCCCGGCCGATGCGGCTCGACGATCTCTTTACCGTTTTCCGGATCGACCAGGCGCGTGTGCGTGATCCTGGCGATGCGCTGCGGCCAATCGAGTTCCGGCCGGCCGAAGCGCGGGAACAACCGCGAGCGCGCTTCGGGATCGGGCGCCTCGCTTGGTCCGCTGACCAGCGCGAGCCCTTCGTTCGAGCCGAAGTTATTGATGATCTCGATGCCGTAGCGTTCTTTGTATGCCTTGATCATCACCGGCGGCAGCGGCGCGGAACCCGAGCCCACGCAGCGCAGACACGACAGATCCACGCCATTCAGCAGCGATTCGTTCTGCAGCAACAGCATCAGAACCGCGGGAGGCGCGATCGCGTACTCCGGTTTCTCGGTCGCGATCTGCTGCAGGTACACGGGCAACTCGAACGGGTGATGCAGGATCAGCGTGCCGGCCGCGCGCAGCCAGCTCATGAAGCAGCCGCCGAGCGCTGCCATGTTCACGAGCGGAAATGGATTCAGCAGACGATCGCCGCGACGAATCTGCGCGCCGTCGTAGTGACACACACTGCCGGAGATCCAGTGATTGTGAGAACGCGGCACGCCTTTCGGAACGCCTTCAGTTCCCGACGTCCAGCAGATCGTGACGATGTCATCCGCATTGACGTTCGCCGCGCTTTCCAGCTCTCGCACACGGGCGGCATCGGTCGGACCTGGCTCTGGAACGAACGCTCGGGTCCCGGGCGGCGTCTGGTTGCCGAGCACGAGCACCTGTGGCCCATCAGACAGCGTCGTTGCGAGACGCGCGTGCTCCGTTCCCTTGAACGTAAGCACCGTGAGCACGGCCCGAGCCTTCGTCAGCCTGGACAGCGGCTCGATCTCGCCGCGACGGAATTGCATCGGCACCGGACTCACGACGATGCCGAGGCGCGCGCACGCGAGATAGACAGCAACATATTCGACGACGTTCGGCAGCTGCGTGATGAGCACGTCGTCGCGTCGCAATCCCGCATCGGCGAGCGCGACCATCGTTGCATCGACGAGTGCGCAGAGCGATTGCCAGTCGAGGCGCCGTGGAACGGCCCCGTCGAGCGCGGCGCGATTAGGGGGGTCTGCTATCGCAAGTCGCGCCGGCTCGACGGCGGCAGAATCAGCGAACAGGTCACCGATGCGCTGCTCGGACCACGCACCGCTCGCGCGATACTCGGTCGCGAGATGCTGCGGAGTCGTACGCATCGTCCTGCGCGGCGGCGTCAGCTCACGCTGCCGGCGGGCGATTCAACTGGAAGTAGTCCCGCCAGCGCGCGATCTTGCCGTCACGAAACTCCATCGCGCCCATGTAGCGGTTCAGGACACGCTCGCCGGTGGTCGTGTCCGTGAACTCCTCCCAGCCTTCCATCAGCAGCGTGTCGCCGCTCTGCGCGAAGGTCTCGATCTTCCACACGCCGTCCTGCGAACGGCCCCAGTAGTTGTCGAGAAAGCGGCCGAGGCCTTCCGGGCCCTTCACCGGCTTCGAGCCCACGTGATAGTGGTACTCGAGGTCGGGCGTCACCATCGCCAGGATCGCGGCACGATCGCGCCGCTCGGCCAGGGCCTGCAGTTTCTTCACCAGTTCGATGTAGGCTGACATTTAGAACTTCCAGCTGAAGTCGACGCCGTAGGTGGCGGGCGCCGCGAACTGCGACACCTCCTCGCCGAAGAACGAGATGATGTTGACGCGATACAGCTCATCCGTCACGTTCTTGCCCCACAGTGCGACGGCCCACGGCGAGCTCGGCGGCGACAGCGCGACGCGCACGTCGAGCAAGCCGTAGGCGTCTTCTTTCGCGATATTGTCCGTCGCCCAGAACATGTCGCTCTGCCACGTGTAGTTCACGCGGAAGTTGAGCGCATCGCCGAGCTGACCCACCGGCAATGTGAGATCGACGCCGCCCGAGAGCTGCGTCTCCGGCGTGCGCTGCAGGCGATTGCCGGAGCTGTTGAGGCGCTGGCCGGTCGTCGGGTCGATCGCGGACTCGAGGAAGTCCTTGTAGGTGGCATCGACGTACGAGCCGGCGAGCGACAGCCGCAGCCGCTCGGTGGCCGCAAACTGGAACTCCGCCT
>DATJIP010000068.1:0-9920 GCA_035493235.1 Steroidobacteraceae bacterium | reverse complement strand
CGATTTCTACAACGGCCTGGCAGCTTCGGAAGCACGCCACTATGGGGTGTATCTGCGATTGGCCGAGCATCGCGCCGCTCAGCAGGATTGGCGCGCGCGACTGAAGCATCTGGCGGAGATCGAAGCGGAACTGGCGACCTCCCCCGATCCGCAGCTGAGGTTTCACTCAGGCCTGCCAGTAGGAAAGGACCTGTAGGTCGGGCTTCAGCCCGACAATCTTGCCAACTCGTAGCCGCTCGGGCCCCACCGCAGCAAACTTCCCTGCTCGTACCAATCTCCAAGCACGATGCGTACGGCGGGTCTGCCCTCGATCTGCATCTCGTGTACCGCCGGGCGATGCGTGTGGCCGTGAATGATGCAATCGACGCCGAAGCGTTGCATCGTGCGACGGACTTCCTCCTGATTGACGTCCATGATCTGCGGCGCGGCCATGTCCATCGACTTGATGTGCTCCTTGCTGCCGGCACGCATGCGTTCTGCGAGCTTCTGGCGCCGGCGCAGCGTGAGCGAACGCATCACGAACTGCACGATCGGGTTGCGCACGATGCGCCGCAGACGCTGATAGGCGTGGTCGTCAATGCACAGCAAGTCGCCATGCATCAGCAGCACGCGTCGTCCATACAGGTCGATGACCGTGCCGTCCTCGAGGAGCTCGATGCCGGTGTCGCGGCAGAAGGCCTTGCCGATGAGGAAGTCGCGGTTGCCGTGGATGAAGAACGTTTTCACGCCGGCGTTCGTGACAGCGCGCAGGCCCTGGATCACGCGGCGCTTGTCCGGGTCCGGATCGTCATCGCCGATCCAGGCTTCGAACAAATCGCCGAGGATGTACAGCGCCTCGGCGCGGCGTCCTTCGCGCTCCAGGAAGTCGAGGAACTGCGTGCTGATGTCGGGCCGCGTGCCGTCGAGGTGCAGGTCGGAGATGAAGAGCGTGGTCACGAGCGTGGCAGGCGTGATCCGATCACTTCACTTCCACGATCCTGATGATGATCACGGGCTTGAGCGGCGCGTCCTTTTCGAACGGTCCGACTTCGCCGGTCGCCACCGCCCCGATATCGTCGACTACGTCCATGCCTTGGACGATTCGACCGAAGACCGCATAACCCCAGCGGCTCGGCTGCGGATCGAGCGCCGCGTTGTCGGCGATGTTGAGATAGAACTGCGCGTTGCCGCTGTGCGGGTCGCCCGTGCGGGCCAGACCGACGGTGCCGCGGCGATTCGACAGGCCATTGCCGGACTCGTTGGGAATGCCGGGCCGGGTCGGCTTCTCCTGGTACTTCTCGTCGAAGCCGCCGCCCTGGGCGACGAAGCCGGAGATCACGCGGTGGAAGACCGTGCTGTTGTAAAACCCGGCGCGCACGTATTCGAGAAAGTTCGCGACTGTGAGCGGCGCGCGTCCGGTATCCAGCTCGATGACGAACTTGCCCATGTTCGTTTCGACCTGCACCTTCGGATTGACCTGCGCCTGCGCGGTCAGCCCCACGGCGAGCAGGAGTCCGGCGATCAACAGGCGTGCGCTGTGCATAAGGGTCCTCGGCGAAGTTCGCGCGATCTTACCAAACGCCGCTAAAATGACCTGCATGCAGATCTTCAACTCGTACACGGGTCGCAAAGAAGAATTCAAACCGCTCCAGCCCGGCGTGGTTCGAATGTACCTGTGCGGCGATACCGTCTACGACTACTGCCACATGGGCCATGCACGGTCCAAGACTGCCTTCGACATCGTGCGTCGCTATTTCCAGTATCGCGGCTATAAAGTCACGTTCGTCCGCAACATCACGGACATCGACGACAACATCATCAAGCGCGCGCACGAGAACGGCGAGAGCGTGCAGTCGCTCACGAGCCGCTTCACCAAGGCCATGCACGAGGACTACGACCGGCTCGGCCTGCTGCGCCCGGATTTCGAGCCGAAGGCCACCGAGCACGTGCCCGGCATCATCGCGATGATCGAGCAGCTGATCGCCAAGGGCTACGCGTACGTCGCGAGCAACGGCGACGTTATGTATTCAGTGTCCAAGTTCGATGGCTACGGCAAGCTGTCCGGTCGCCAGCTCGGCGACCTGCGCGCCGGCGCTCGTGTCGCCGTTGACGAAGCGAAGCGCGATCCGCTCGACTTCGTCCTGTGGAAGCAGATGAAGCCCGGCGAACCGCATTGGTCATCGCCATGGGGCGAGGGCCGGCCCGGCTGGCACATCGAATGCTCGGCGATGACGTACGAGCTGCTCGGTCCGCGCTTCGATATTCATGCCGGCGGCATGGATCTGAAGTTCCCGCATCACGAGAACGAGATCGCACAGTCGTGCGCGGCGACCGGCGAGGGCTTCGCGAATCTGTGGATGCACAACGGCTTCCTGACCGTGGACGACGAGAAGATGTCGAAGTCGTTGAACAATTTCTTCCGCATTCGCGACGTGCTCGATTCGGGCCACGTGCGCGATCCGGAAGTGCTGCGCTTCTTCCTCGCGTCGAGTCAGTATCGCGGGCCGATCAACTATTCGATCGCGATGATCGAGCAGGCGGATGCGGCACTGACGCGGCTCTACACCGCACTGCGCGACATCGAGCCGGCGGAAGGTTACGAGCCAAGCGAAGCGACGCGGAAGTTCGAAGCCGCGATGGACGACGACTTCAACACGCCGGAAGCGATCGCCGCACTGCAGGGACTGGCGACCGAGATCAACAAGGCGAAGGGCGCGAACGATTGGGGCAAGGCGAGCGCACTGGCCGCGGAACTGAAGAAGCTCGGCGGCGTGCTCGGCGTGCTGTACCTGCAGCCGGAAGAATTTCTACAGAAGTCAAAGGCGACTGAGCCAGGAATATCGGTTGAATTCTCCGGCGCCGGATCAGTCAGCGGACCTACGGATGCCGCCATAGAGCGCCTCATTGCCGAGCGCCGCGCGGCTCGCGCTGCTCGGAACTTCAAGGAGTCGGACCGGATCCGCGATGAGCTTATGAAGGGCGGCATCATCCTTGAAGATAAGCCCGACGGCACAACGACTTGGCGGCGGGCCTGAGCGCGGCGTGACACTTGCCGGGAATTACTGGCGACCGTTGCGGTCTTTCCGTATCATTCGCGCCCCCGGCCTGGCCGGAAAGCATGGCGGGGCATGGCGCAGTCTGGTAGCGCATCTGCTTTGGGAGCAGAGGGTCGGGGGTTCGAATCCCTCTGCCCCGACCACTCAACCGGCAGGATTGGATTGGGAATGAGACGATCACGGAGCTTGCGCCCGTAGCTCAGCTGGATAGAGCACCGGCCTTCTAAGCCGGGGGTCGCAGGTTCGAGTCCTGCCGGGCGCGCCAGATCGCGCAACGGCGGGAACGAGTGGACGATGGTGGACGTAGCTCAGTTGGTAGAGCCCCGGATTGTGATTCCGGCCGTCGTGGGTTCGAGTCCCATCGTCCACCCCAACTCGAAGATGGACACAAGGATCGCGTGGGCTGTTAGCTCAATTGGTAGAGCAGCTGACTCTTAATCAGTTGGTTATAGGTTCGAGTCCTATACGGCCCACCAACTCCTTCGGCGAATAATCCGTCATCCGCAACGTCCGGTCCTGAACCTCACCGACGAGCGTGCCGTACTTCGCGGCCGTCTCCTTCTTTATGTCTTTCCACTCCTGGTCGGCCATGAACTTCGACCAGCGGTCCTTCATCGTCGGCTCGTCGGGCCATTCGAGCAGGTAGACGAACTCGGTGCGCGTGCCGTTCTTCGCCTCCCACATCGCGAGGATGTGGAAGTCGTACTTCTTCATGATGCGTATCGCGTGATCGCGGAAGCGCTCGTGGAACGCCTGTTTGTTGTGGTCGAAGATTTCGTAGATGCGCAGTTGGTGGATGGGCTCGGCGGAGGAGCTGACCAGCGGCAGCAAGCACAAGAGAAGAGCAAGAAGAGTCGGGCTGAAGCCCGACCTACAGCGTTTTTTCATGGCCGCTACTCCTTGATGTTGAGCGCAGTAACGAGTCCAGACCGCCGCGGTTCCCGCGAGTTCGGTCCTGACTTCTTACTTTATTGAGGAGGTCGCGACCGGAGCGGCCGCCGACGTTGCGGAGTCGGCAGCTCGCGGCTTGCTCGCTTCGAGAACGCGCGCGAGGTCGGCACGGCTCAGCGGCTTCGTGATGTAGTCGTTCATGCCCGCGGACAAACAGCGCTCTCGATCGCCCTGCATCGCATTCGCCGTGAGCGCGATGATCGGCAACTGCGAGACGGGGGACTCGCCAACCCTCGACGTGTTCTCCCACGCACGAATGGCGCGCGTCGCCTCGAAGCCGTCCATCTCCGGCATCTGACAATCCATGAACACGAGATCGAACGGAATGCTCTGAACCATCTTGAGCGCTTCGTGACCGTTGCTCGCGACGTCGACGTGGCAACCGAGTCGTTCCAGCAAACGCACGGCGAGCTTGGCGTTGACGACGTTGTCCTCGGCGAGCAGGACGCGCCGCGGCGTCACTTTGGTCGTTTCCAGGAACAGGCCTGACGGAGCGCGGCTCACCTGCACGGTGTCGAGCTCGGGCGCAGCGTCGTCGCCGATCGTGCGCGGAGCCGCGTTCATCGCGGCCTGCAGCACGTTCAATAACTGGCGCGCGCGCACCACGGGCTTGACCATGACTGCAAAGAATCCAGCCTCGTGGCAGAGCTTCGCGTTCTGCTGACCAGCGGAGGAGAGCATGACCATGGCTGTATGCTGTAGCTGGCTGTCCTCTGCAATCCGGCGTCCCAGAGTCAGGCCGTCGACATCCGGCATCATGTGATCGATCAGCGCGAGCCGGTACGGAATGCCTTTGACGACCGCCTCGCGCAGTGCCGCCATCGCCTCCGCAGCGCCGTTCACGCACTGATGGTCGATGCGCCAACTCGTGAGCTGGCGCGACAACACGCGGCGATTGATCTCCAGGTCGTCGACGACGAGCACGCGTCCGGGCGTTGCGAACGTCGGCGGCAACATCAACGTCGCCGAGCGCGCGACGCGCAGCGGCAAGTGGAACCAGAAAGTCGAGCCGCCGCCTTCGCGGCTACGCATGCCGATCTCGCCGCCCATCAGCTCGACCAGGCTCTTGCAGATCGCGAGGCCCAGGCCGGTGCCGCCGTAGCGGCGCGTCGTCGACGAATCCGCCTGGCTGAAGCGCTTGAAGAGCACGTGCTGCCGATCCGCGGGCACGCCGATGCCCGTATCGGTGATGCTGAACAGCAGGCGCTGCGCGCCCGGTGAGCCGTCGCTCGATTGCTGCTCGTCGAGCCGCACGGCGACGTGCACGTAACCTTGATCGGTGAACTTGACGCCGTTGCCGACGAGATTCAGCAGCACCTGGCGGACGCGGCCGACGTCGCCGATCAGGCCGCGCGGCACGTTGTCCGCAACTTCGAGCGCGAGCTCGATGTGCTTCTCGGTGGCGCGCGCCGTGAGCAGGTCGAGAACTTCTTCGACCGCCTGATCGAGATCGTAGGCGACGTCTTCCAGCTCGATGCGGCCGGCCTCGACCTTCGAGAAGTCGAGAATGTCGTTGATGATGACCAGCAGGCTTTCGGCCGAGCTGCGGATCGTGCGCGCAAAGTCCTTCTGCTCCGCATCCATCTGCGTGTCCAGCAGCAGGTTGCTGAAGCCGATCACGCCGTTCATCGGCGTGCGGATTTCATGGCTCATCGCCGCCAGGAATTCGCTCTTGGCACGATTGGCAGCTTCGGCTTCGTCGCGCGCCTCGGCCATCTGCTGACCGTGCGCGTCAATGCGCACGAACGCGTCATCGAGCGTGTGTGCCAGCTCGCCCAGTTCGTCGTCGGGCGCGACGTGCTTGAGCGCGGCCGCATCGCCTGAGCGACGCTTGTCGACGGCGGCGCCGATGCGACCCACCGGTCGCAGTACGTGATGTTGCAACTGTCGCCACGCTGCCAGCGACAGCAGAACGACGACGGCGAACAGGCCCAGCGCGACCTGCATGGCATCGTGGATCAGATCCTGCCGGATCGCGCGCACGTCCATGCGGACCAGCACCGCACCGCGTTGTTCGCGATCGGTGCCGAGCAGAGCGCTGTTGATTGCGATCGGCGCGACGAAGTCGAAGTCGGTGCCGTTGACGTGCTCGAGGAAACGCTCTTTGGTCGCGATGACCCGGGCGATGTCGGCGGCACTCTCCAGCTTCGAATCGCTGTCGGCCTGACGATCGATCAGATTCGAGCGGCTCGCCGCGATGATGCGCTGGTTCCGGTCGACGACGAGGATCAGCGATGTGTCCGGGGACACGCTCATGGCAAGCACGGAGTGCTGCAGCTCCTTGATCTCGTCGAGGCTCTCGCTGCCGACGCTGACGGTGTCGATGATCTGCACTGCGCGGTAGCGCAGCTGACGCATCAGCTGCGCCTCGATGCTCAGGTACGCCATCACTCCGATCGCGACTGTCGAGAGGATGCCGATCGCCAGCAGCGGCAGCATTACCTTCTGTCGGAGCGCGCGCGGCGCACGCTTGCTCATGGCGCGACCGCCAGCGCCGCGGGATGCTCGCTCAGCAGATCGTGCTCGGCATGTACACCGGTGAGCAGTCCTTTGTCCTTGAGCACCTGCGAGACGCGGGCCGCGACTGCCAGCAGGCTCGAGTCCTCGCCGAGAAACTTCTGCTGATCCGCCAGCGGCACCAGCGTGATGCCGGTCTGCAGCGCCGAGCGAAATTCCTCGGGCGTCACGCGCTCGCGCGCCGACATGATCTGCCACGCTTCTTCGGGATGCTGCTGCGCGAACTGCACGGCGCGATAGAACGCGCGAATCACGCCCGCGACATCGTCGGGGCGCTTGCGGATGACGGCTTCGTCGAGCGCCAGCACGTCGACGATCTCGCCGGGGATGCGGCTGCTGGAGAAGATCGGACGGGCAAAACCGGCACTCTCGACCTCGGTGCTGTTCGGCGGATAAGCGGTGATCGCGTCGACTTTGCCGTCGCGCAATGCCTCCGCCATGTCGGCGGTGCGTACGAAAACGAGCGAGACGTCCTGCAGCGTCATGTCGTGCAGTTCGAGCGCGCGCGTGAGAAAGAAGATGTCGAGCGGCGAGAGTGTTACGCCGACGCGGTGGCCGCGCAGCGCACGAACGTCCGCGATCTCCGGTCGCGCCATCAACATGTCGGCGCCGTCGGAGAAATCGATCACCAGCGGGATCTGCATCTTGCGCGTCAGCTGCTCGCGGTTCTGCAGCACCTGGAACAACGAGAACGTGCCGCCGTCGATCTTGTCGTGCTCGAAGGCGCGCTGCGTGTCGTTCACCGCGACGAATTCGATGAGCCGCACCTCCACGCCTTCTTCGGCGAAATAGCCTTTTTCCTGCGCGAGGTGCAGGAACTCGAACGGCGGCCAGCGGATCAGTGCGATCCGCAACGGCGGCTCGTAGGACGAGCAGCTCGCCAGTCCCAGGATCGCCGCCGCGGCCAGCAGCACACGGGCCGGTAAGGAGGTGGGTTTCACCCAGAAGGTATCGGCCCGCACCGGTGAGTCTTGATGCCGCGCGTCGGGTATACTCCGCGCCCCCGCGAAAGTGGCGGAACTGGTAGACGCGCTGGATTTAGGTTCCAGTGGGCAACCCCCGTGAGGGTTCGAGTCCCTCCTTTCGCACCAGCCGCTACCGGGGCGTTAAGTCACGGATACATAAGTAAAGTTTGCCGCGAAGAGGTCTTCGGTCCATGCAGGTTTCGGTAGAGTCGACCGGCACGTTGGAGCGCCGGATGGAAGTCCAGGTGCCCGCCGTCGAGATCGATAAGGCGGTCGATGAAAGGCTGCAGAGGCTGAGCCGCACGGTGCGCCTGAAAGGCTTTCGGCCGGGCAAGGTGCCGGTCAAAGTCGTGCGCCAGCAGTTCGGTCAGCAGGTGCGCCAGGAAGTGCTCAACGACGTGGTGCAGTCGAGCTTCGCCGAGGCCGTCGACCAGGAGAAGCTGACGCCGGCCGGCGGCCCGCGCATCGAGCCGATCAACGTCGGCGATGGCGATCTCAAGTACCGCGCGGTGTTCGAGATCGTGCCGCAGATCGAGCTCAAGGGCCTCGAGACGTTGCCAGTCGAGCGCCCGGTTGCCGATGTCTCCGAGGCCGACATCGATGCGATGATCCAGAACCTGCGCGAGCAGAAGCCGACGTTCACGAGCGTCGAGCGCGAAGCCCGTGACACCGATCGGGTCACCATCGATTTCAACGGCACCATCGACGGACAGCCGTTCGAAGGCGGCAGTGGCGAGAACATTCCGATCGTGCTCGGTGCGGGCCGCATGCTCGCGGATTTCGAAGCCGGCCTGGTCGGCGCGAAGGGCGGCGAGCAGCGCACGATCAAGCTGACTTTCCCGCAGAACTACGGCGCGCAGGCGCTGGCAGGCAAGAACGCTGAGTTCGCGGTGGCGGTGAAGTCGATCGAAGAGCGCCATCTGCCGGAGCTCGACGAAGAGTTCTGCAAGCTCTATGGCGTGGAGCAGGGCGGCATCGAGCAGCTGCGGCGCGAAGTCGAAGAGAACATGCGCCGCGAGCTCGCCGACGCGATCCGCGCGCGCCTGAAAAAGCAGGTGCTGGATGGCTTGGCCGCAGCGAATGCGATCGAGCTGCCGAAGTCCATGGTCGATGCGCAAGTGCGCGACATGCAGATCGACGCAGCGCGCCGCATGGGTGCGCGCGACGCTTCGCAGATTCCGCCGCCGGATGCATTCCAGGAAGCCGCGCGCCGCCGCGTGCAGCTGAGCCTGCTCGTCAGCGAAGTCATCAAGAACGCGAACATCCAGGTCAACCAGGCGCAGGTCCAGCAGCGCTTCCAGGAGCTCGCGCAGCAGTATCCGGATGCGTTGCAGGCTGTAGAGCAGTATCGGACCAATCCGCAGATGCGCCGCCAGATGGAAGCGGCCGTGCTGGAAGATCAGGTGGTCGACTGGCTGTTGGAACGCGCTCGCGTGACGGACAAGGAGTCTTCGTTCAAGGAGCTGATGAATTTCGGCGCGTAGTGCACGACAGCCGGATGACCGGGTGGTCCGCAGCCCAGCGTGTGACGTAATCTCCTAACCGACTTCTCACTAATCGCATGTCAACCATGATGAATCTCGTCCCAATGGTCGTCGAGCAAACCGCTCGCGGCGAACGTGCGTACGACATCTATTCGCGGCTCCTGAAGGAGCGCGTGATCTTCATCGTCGGACAGGTCGAAGATCACATGGCGAATCTGGTGGTCGCGCAGCTGTTGTTCCTGGAGTCGGAAAATCCGGACAAGGACATCGCGCTGTACATCAACTCGCCGGGCGGCTCGGTCAGCGCTGGCCTGTCGATCTACGACACGATGCAGTTCATCAAGCCGGATGTGAGCACCATGTGCGTGGGCCAGGCCGCGAGCATGGGCGCGATCCTGCTGGCGGGCGGCACGAAAGGTAAGCGTTATGCCCTGCCGCACTCCCGCATGATGATCCACCAGCCGCTCGCCGGCTTTCAGGGTCAGGCGTCGGATATCGACATCCATGCGCGCGAAGTGCTCGAGACGCGCGACCGCCTGAACAGGATTCTGTCCAAACACACCGGCCAGACCGTCGAGAAGATCGCGCGGGACACCGAGCGCGACAACTTCATGGGCGGGGAGGCAGCGGTCACCTACGGTCTCATCGACCGCGTGATGGAGCGGCGCGGCGACGCGTCGGCGATTCCTGCTAAGTAACTCACCGGCATCAGGTTTTCCCGTAGCTGTCGGCTTGCGTTACAGGGTTCGGGCCGCGTCTTTGCAGCCTGATGGCGGTGCGTGCTATATACCCCCGCAACGCTGCCAATCACCCGCAAATGACTGGTTTGCGCTGACCTGTTGAGGATCATCCATGTCAGACGATTCCCGCGGCAAACACGACGACGGCAAGCTGCTGTACTGCTCCTTCTGCGGCAAGAGCCAGCACGAAGTACGCAAGCTCATCGCCGGTCCGTCCGTGTTCGTCTG
>DATJIP010000067.1:0-17832 GCA_035493235.1 Steroidobacteraceae bacterium | reverse complement strand
TTGGTGGAGGCGGCGGGAATCGAACCCGCGTCCGTAAGCACTACGCCACAGGACACTACATGCTTAGCCCATTCTTTGATTCTCGCCATGCGCTACCCGAAGGGCAGGGAAGACGCACGGCCAGCTTCAGAGCGTTTTAGCGGACCGGCCTGGAGCACACCGGCGTCGCGAGCTTGTGAGCGCGTCCCCCGATTCTGGATGCACAAGCACATACCAGGCGGAGGTTAGGCGGGATTAAGCCGCCAGAGCGTAGTTGTCTTCGTTTGCAACTATAAGTTTGTAAGCAGTTTTACGAGTTACTTACAACTCGGCATGCACCTGGGGTTTCGCTACCCACGTCGAAACCGATCGCCCCCAAGAAGCGTCGCTAGTCTTGGGCTGCGCCGCCGAAATAGCAAGCCGGTTTGTCACGCGGAGCGGCCAGCGACGCGGTGGGGCCACCTCGATTACTTGTCTGCTGCCGCTTGATCGTATGAATCATTCGCCCGCTTGATCACGTAAGCACGAATCGCTTCCGCGTCGGCCGGACTCAGCACCGGCGCGAAGCTCACCATGCCGCGATCCTTGCGCCCGCCGTCGATCACGACGATGCGCCACGACTGCTCCGAGCGATTCATGCGTGACCAGCGCAGATCGGGCAGCACACCGCCGCCGACTGCCGAGTCGCCGTGACACGTCGAGCAATTCTGATGAAAGAGAATTTGCCCCTGATGGGCCAGCTGTGCGTCGCCGACCAATGCCGGCGGTTTGGCGATCGCCGGTTCGGCAGGCGGCTCGGGCAGCGTGGCAGTGCCGCCGAGCTTGAACGCGAGCACGCGACTGCGATTGATGGCCGGTCCGCCCTTGCGTGAGGCGTCGCCGCCGGAGATCGCATACGTGCCGCCCCAACCGGCGAGGACCACGACGTATTGCTCGTCGCCGATCGTGTAGGTCGCCGGTGCAGCGACGACGCCCGTCTGCGCCGGGAACGACCACAGCTTCGTACCATCGGCCGCGTTGTACGCGACGAATTCGCCGCCGACGTTACCTTGGAAGACGAGATTGCCGGCAGTCGACAGCACACCGCCGTTCCATGCAGCCGGATGCTCGACCGACCACTTCACCGTCTGCGTCACCGGATCCCACGCCTTGAGCGAGCCCTTCACGGTCGCGAGGGCGGCGGCGCGGATCTGCGGATCCTCCGGCATCATCACTGCGGTCGCATCGATGCCGATGTTGAAACCGATCGGCCGCTCCTTGAACTTCGGATCGGTCAGATACGCCATCGCCAGCTCCTGCGCGGGCAAGTACACCAGGCCGGTCTGCGGGCTGAACGACATCGGATGCCAGTTGTGCGCGCCGTACGGTCCCGGAGCGACGAGCGCCGGCTGCTTCGGATTCATGAAGCGCGCGGCGGGATCTTCGACCGGCCGGCCGGTCTTGAGATCGATCTCCTTCGCCCAGCTCACCGGCACGAACGGTTTCGCGGAAATCAGTTTGCCGTTGGTGCGATCGATGACGTAGAAGAAACCGTTCTTCGGCGCCTGCATCAGTACTTTGCGCGGCTGACCCTCGATGGTCAGATCCGCGAGCACGATGTGCTGAGTCGCGGTGAAGTCCCAGGTCTCGCCCGGCGTCGACTGGTAGTGCCACACGTACTCGCCGGTTTCGGGCTTAAGCGCGACGATCGCGCTCAAGAACAGGTTGTCTCCGCCGCCGGGACTGCGGTACTGCTGGTTCCACGGCGAGCCGTTGCCGGTGCCGATGTACAGCAGATCGAGATCCGGATCGTAGGCCATCGAATCCCAGACGGTGCCGCCGCCGCCGAGCTTCCACCATTCGCCGTGCCAGGTCTTCGCGGCCTCGGCGAGGATCGGTGCTTCGAACGGCTTCGAGGGATCGCCGGGCACAGTGTAGAAACGCCACAGCATCTTGCCGGTCGCCGCGTCGT
Source organism: Steroidobacteraceae bacterium (assembly GCA_035493235.1). Taxonomy (GTDB): domain Bacteria; phylum Pseudomonadota; class Gammaproteobacteria; order Steroidobacterales; family Steroidobacteraceae; genus Steroidobacter. Next base: position 15,902 of record DATJIP010000067.1, on the reverse strand, counting down.
ACGCGGAGATGTAGCCGCGCACGCCGAACTCGGCGCCGCCATTGCCGATGATGACTTTGCCTTTGATCACGCGCGGCGCGCCGGTGATCGTGTACGCCTTGGTCTGGTCGACGGTGACCACCGACCAGACTTCATTGCCCGTCGCCGCGTCCAGCGCAACCAGTCGACCATCGAGCGTGCCGACGAACAGCTTGCCTTGATAAGCAGCGACGCCGCGATTGACGGTGTCGCAACATGCTTTGACGCCAGTCTCGCCCGGCACCTTCGGATCGTATTGCCACAGCAGCTTGCCGCTCGCGGCGTCGATCGCCTGCACTTTGCTCCACGCGCTCGTGGAGTAGAGGACGCCGTCGATCACCAGCGGCGTCGCCTCCTGACCGCGATGCGTATCGAGGTCGACGAACCACGCGAGGCCGAGTTGCTTCACGTTGCCCGCGTCGATCTTCGTCAGCGGCGAGTAACGCTGTTCGGAGTAGGTGCGCCCGGTGGTGAGCCAGTTGCCGGGATCCTGGTCGGCCTGAACGATGCGAGTTGCATCGACCTGGGCCGCAGGCTTGGCAGACGTCGTCGTCGCGGCAGGCTCGTGCTTTTGACAAGCCGAGCAGGCCAAGGCGAGCAGGATCGTCGGAACCAGAGTTCTCGTGCGCACGTGATCCCCCAAGAGGCAATTGTTCTGAGGCGCTTGTTCTGAGGCGATTGTTCTTGGTCTGGCGACAGTTTACAGCCTGCAGCCCACGGCCTTCTTCATCTCGTCGAGTGTTTCATCAAGCGGGACTTCTCGCGCTGCCAGTCGCGATCCTTTTCGGTGGCGCGCTTGTCGTGTTCCTTCTTGCCCTTCGCCAAGCCGATGCGCAGTTTGGCGCGGCCGTTCTTCCAGTACATCTCCAGCGGCACGAGCGTGTAGCCGCGGCGCTCGACAGCGCCGACCAGCCGATTGAGCTCGGAGCGGTTCAGCAGGAGCTTGCGGGTGCGGATCGGGTCGGGGATGACGTGCGTCGAGGCCGTCGGCAGCGCCGAGACGTGCGCGCCGAACAGGAAAGCCTCAGCGTCTTTCACGAAGACGTACGCTTCCTTCAGCTGCACGCGCCCGGCGCGCAAGCTCTTCACTTCCCACCCCAGCAGCGACAGGCCTGCCTCGTAGGTTTCCTCGATGAAGTACTCGTGACGCGCCTTGCGATTCTCGGCGATCGTCGGATTGTCGTTGGCGGGGCTCTTCTTGCTCATATAGATAGTCGGTGCAGGCCGTGGATTGTAGCGGGTACGCGGGTAAACTCGCGCCATGCAAGCTGTTCCGGCCGCATGAAGGAAGTGAAGCGAAGCGCGCTCGTGCCGTACGCGGCCGAGCAGATGTTCGCGCTGGTCGAGGACATCGAGAGCTATCCGCAGTTCCTGCCCTGGGTGAGCGCGGCGAAGCTGCTCGAGCGCGGACCCAACCAGGTGGTCGGTCAGCTCGAAATGCACCGCGCCGGGATGCGGGAGCTCGTGACCACTCGCAACACGCTGACTCCGCCCAGGGAAATCACTCTCGCGCTGGTGGCCGGCCCTTTCAAGACACTCGATGGCCACTGGTCGTTTCAGCCGATCGGTGCAGACCGCGGCACCCGCGTCGAGCTGACGATTCGCTTCGAGTTTGCCAACCCGATGCTGAACCTGCTGCTCGCGCGCTCCTTCGAGAAGAGTTGCAACGAACTGGTCGATGCCTTCGTCGCGCGGGCGCGTGCTGTCTACGGTACGCGGTGAGTCGTCGATGCGTGTCTGGGTCGTGTATGCGCTCCCGGATCGGCAGTCGGTGCAGGAGCTGGAGCTTCCTGAGTCCGCGACCGTAGCCGAAGCTGTCGCGCGCTCCGGGCTGCTGCAGAAGTTTCCTGAAATTGCCGAGCGTCCCCTGGCGTGCGCGATCTACGGTCGTGTGGTCGCTGATTCGTACAGCCTGCGGGCGGACGATCGCGTCGAGATTCTGCGTCCGCTGCAGGCGGATCCGAAGGAGAGGCGTCGCGCCGCGGCGCGCGACCGCACGCCGAAGAAGTGACTTACGATTTCTTCGCGGGCTCGGGCCGGTCGATCTTCTCGACCTTGTCCGCGCCGTCGAAGTACACGATGAAATGGCGCTGCACGGCCCGGTGCAGCCGGCCGCGCTTGAAGTAGTACACGTAGTCCCAGCGCGAGCCCTGGAACGGATCCGCGACCATCGGCGTGCCGAGCAATGCGCGCACCTGCACGCGGGTCATGCCGACCGAGATGCGGTCGATGTCTTCCTTGTCGAGGAAATTTCCCTGCTGGATGTCGATGCGATGCACGCAGGCGCCGAGCACGGTGAGCACCAGAGCGGCAACGGCGAGCCGGCGAAGACGGAAGAGCGCTGTCATTACATTGCTGGCGGCGGTCATTGGACGGACACGAAAGGTGGAGCGGGGCGGCGCGGTGCGTGATAATGGCCCGCGATGATACCTGCCCCCCAGGAGTGAAGCACGTGGAAACCAGCGACCTGCGCAGAGCGGGGCTCAAGATCACGCTGCCGCGGCTCAAGATTCTGGAAATCCTTGGCACCGCGCAGCCACGCCATATGAGCGCCGAGGACATTTACAAGCATCTGCTCGAATCCCACGAGGACATCGGGCTCGCGACGGTTTACCGGGTGCTGACGCAGTTCGAGGCAGCCGGGCTGGTCACGCGGCACCACTTCGAAGGCACGACCGCAGTGTTCGAGCTGAACGAAGGCGAGCACCACGACCACATTGTCTGTCTTGACTGCGGCAAGGTCGAAGAGTTCATGGACGCGGGCATCGAGGAGCGCCAGCGCACCGTCGCCGGCAAGATGCAGTTCGAGATCAAGGATCACTCCATGATCCTGTACGGCCGCTGCAAGCGCGTGAATTGCCCGTCGCGCGAGAAAGATAAAAGGTAGGACTCGTGGGTCAGGCTTTAGCCTGACTCTTCCTGGCTGGTCGGGTTTTCATCCGGCCCCCGTTCGCCTTCAGCATCTCCGCCGCATGCTCGCGCGCTTTGTCCGTCACGCTGACACCGCCGAGCATGCGCGCAATTTCTTCCACTCTCTCATCCACACCAAGCACCGTCAGCACCGTTCGCGTGGTCTTGCCATCCGTCAGCTTCGTCACGCGCACGTGCGCGTGAGCCTGGCTCGCGACTTGTGGAAGATGCGTCACGCACAGTACCTGCGCGCGGTCGCCGAGCGTGCGTAGCTGACGACCGACGATTTCCGCGACACCGCCGCCGACGCCGGCGTCCACTTCGTCGAACACCAGGCACGGCAAGGCGTCGGACTGTGCAGCGGCAACCTGGATCGCGAGGCTGATGCGCGACAGCTCGCCGCCCGAAGCCACCTTCGCGAGCGGACGCGGCGGTTGGCCGGGGTTCGCGCTCACCAGGAATTCGACCTCGTCGGCGCCGTGAGCGTTCGCTGTATCGGCTGCGAGCGCGCGTACGGCGATTTCGAACACGCCGCCGGGCATGCCGAGCGTTTGCATCAGCTCGCTGATTCGTCGCGAGAGCTTGCCGGCTGCGGCGACGCGTGCGGCACTGAGTTTCGCGCACGCGGCGTGGAACTGCTTCTGCAGCTGAGCGAGCTGCTTCTCGATCTGCTCCAGCGATGCTTCCAGCGTATCGAGCTGCTGAAACTCCGTCGCGAGCTCCGTCTGCAGCGTGCCGAGAGCCGCAGGCTCGATGCGATGCTTGCGTGCGACGGTTTCCATCGCCGCGAGGCGCTGCTCGACCCACTCCTGCCGCTGCGGATCGGCTTCCAGGTCTGCTTCGTAACGTGCGGCCGATTCAATACCTTCGCGCAGCGCGATCAAGCTCTCGTCGATCGCCTTGGCGATGGATGCGAAGCGCGCATCGAGCTCCGTCAGCGAGCGCGAGACGGTCAACGCGCGCGACACCGCGTGTTCCGCATTCATATCTTCTGCTTCGCGCAGCAACTGCAGGATCTCGCGCGCGCCCGATGCCAATCGGCCGTGCTGCGCGAGTCGCTGTCGTTCGGCTGTCAGCGCGTCGAGCTCGCCCGCTTTGAGGTCGAGGGCCTTGAGCTCTGCGAGGTGATAGCGCAGGAGCTCGAGCCGAGCTTCACGATCCTGCGCCGATGCGGCCGCGCGATCGCGCTGCTCGCGCAGCTCTGACCACGCGCGGTGCTGCGCGGCGACGGAGTCGAGCAGCTCGCGATAGTCACCGCTCTGATCGAGCAGCTCGCGTTGCGCCGCGCGCTTCATCAACGACTGGTATTCCATCTGGCCGTGGATGTCGACCAGCGTCTCGCCGAGCTGACGCAGCGCCTGCACCGGCATCGCCTGACTGTTCACGTACGCGCGCGAGCGGCCGTCCGTCCCGACTATGCGTCGCAGGATCACCGATTCGTCTTCGTGCTCGATCGATTGCTCAGCGAGCCAGGCGCGCGCGGCGGGATTGTTCGCGATCGTGAACGTGGCGGTGACTTCAGCGCGGTCCGCGCCATGCCGCACGACCTCCGCGCCTGCGCGACCACCCGCGGCGAGCAGCAGGGCGTCGACAAGGATGGATTTACCGGCGCCGGTCTCGCCCGTCAGTACTGTGAGCCCGGAGGCGAGCTCCAGCTCGGCGGCATCGATGATTGCGAAATCGCGGATCTGGATATGCAGCAGCACGGCGGGCGTCAATCCTGCGATTCGGTCGGCGACTGCGGCGGCTGCACGCGATCGCCGCGGCCCCAGCGCAGTTTGGAGCGCAGGATGCGGAAGTAGTCGTGATCTTCCGGATGCAGCAGCGTCACGCTGGTCTTTGCCGGCCCCACGACCAGTTTTTCATCGAGCGCGAGCTCGCCGAGCGACACGCCGTCGCAGATCACCTGCGCTTTGGTTTCGAGACGCTCCAGCAACCGGATCTCGATCTGCGCAGAGCTGCGCACCACGATCGGCCGGTCCGAGAGCGTGTGCGGACAAATCGGCGCGAGCACCAGCGCATCCAGTTCGGGATAGAGAATCGGGCCGCCGCAGCTGAGCGCGTAGGCGGTCGAGCCGGTCGCGGTTGCGACGACCAAGCCGTCGGCGCGATGTGTGTTGACGTAGCGGCCGTCGATCCATGTTTCGAAGTCGAGGGTGCGACCGGTCTGCCACTTCTGCAGCACGACGTCATTGAGCGCCTGGCCCGACAGCGTGCTGCGAGCGGAGGTCAGCGTCGCGGTGAGCATCGCGCGCTTGTCCTGCACGAAGCGTCCATCGAGGATCTCGTCGAGCCGGTCGCGCACGTCCTGCGAGCCGATGTCGGCGAGGAAACCGAGCCGGCCGCGATTCACGCCGAGCACGGGAACGGAATAGGGCGAAGCGAGGCGCGCGGCATGCAGCATCGTGCCGTCGCCGCCGATCGCGACCACCAGATTCGCATCCGCCGCCAGCTTGTCCGTCGACCGGCGCTCGATGCGGGTCGTGCCGAAGTCGACCGCGCTGTCGCTCTCGGCAAAAACCTTGCGCCCGCGGGCGTGCAAGTGCACGGCGAGAATCTGCATCGTCTCGACGACGCGCGCGTCGCGGTCGTTGCCGACCAGGGCGACCTGCGCGAAGGAATGTGGGGCTGCAGGCATGGCCGCGTTTTTAGCACGCTCCAATGATTCTTAGTGGAGAAATAGCGGAGAAACTTGCAAAATGCCTTCCATGCCATGGGCTTGACCCCGCGTTGCGACGATGTCTTCGCAGACGACCGACGAATCGCTCAGTGATCGCTCCCAGCAGCTGCTGAAACTGCTGGTGGAACATTACATTCGCGACGGCCAGCCAGTCGGCTCGCGCACGCTGTCGCGCGACGTCGGCATGGGCCTGAGCGCCGCAACCATTCGCAACGTGATGGCGGACCTCGAAGAGCTCGGCTTCGTCACCTCGCCGCACACTTCCGCCGGCCGCGTCCCCACCGACAAGGGCTATCGCTTCTTCGTCGACACGCTGCTCAAGTTCCAGCCGCTCGGCGACGACCAGGTCGTGGCGATCCGCAACCGGCTCGGTGAGTTGTCCAGCGATCCGAAGGCGTTGGTCGCCGCTGCTTCGCAGATGCTGTCGAGCGTGACGCGCCTCGCCGGCGTCGTCACGCTGCCGCGGCAGAGCCACGCCGCGCTCAGTCAGATCGAGTTCGTGCCGCTGTCGGACAATCGCGTGCTCGCGATCCTGGTCGTCAACGGCCGCGAAGTGCAGAACCGCATCCTCCAGCTCGAGCGCTACTACAGCGCCGACGAGTTGCGGCGCGCGTCGAACTATCTGAATACGGAGTTCGGCGGCAAGGAGCTGAGCGCGGTCCGCGAGCATCTGCTCGCGCAGCTGCAGGAGACGCGCGAGCACCTCAATGAGATGATGCTCGACGCCATCCACCTGGCGCAGATGGTGGTGAGCGAGCCGCCGGCCACCGGGCGCATGGAATATGTCATCGCCGGCGAGACCAACCTGATGGGCTTCGCCGAGCTGTCGAACGTTGAGAAGCTGCGCCGCCTGTTCGAGGCGTTCACCCAGCAGCGCGACATCCTGCACCTGCTCGATCAGAGCCTGCGGGCCGACGGTGTGCAGATTTTCATCGGGCAGGAATCGGGCTACACGATCCTCGACGATTGCAGCCTGGTCACCGCGCCGTATTCGCTCGATAAGGAAGTCGTCGGCGTGCTCGGGGTCATCGGCCCGACGCGCATGGCATACGAGCGCGTCATCCCGATCGTGGACATCACGGCGAAGCTGCTCGGCTCCGCCTTGAATTCGCGGGCCTGATCCGCAATTCCCGTTGAGTTAACCTGTCGGGCTGCAAGTCCGAGCTACCCCTTTGCACGCAACGGAGAAGGATCCAGATGACGGTGCCAAACGAACATGACCGCGACCCGGGCCGCCAGGCGCCTCCCGGCGCTGAGGAGGAGGCCGGCGACGCCGGATCCCTGCAGGCCGCGCTGGCCGCGGCCGAAACCCGGGCGCTGGAGAGCCGCGACCTATATATGCGTGCCCTCGCCGAGCTGGAGAACGTGCGCAAGCGGGCGTCGCGGGATGTCGAGCAGGCCCACAAGTTCGCGCTGGAGCGCGTCGCCCACGACCTGATCGGCGTCAAGGACAGCCTCGAGCTGGGCCTGGCGAATGCCGGCTCCGTGGACGCAGTCCGCGAGGGCACCAAGGCCACGCTCCAGCTGCTGAGCAAAGCGCTGGAAAAAGCCGGTCTGACCGAGATCGTGCCGCAGGGCGAGCAGTTCAATCCGGAGCTGCACGAAGCGATGATGGCGCAGCCCTCCGCGGAGCACGTGCCGAACTCGATCCTGCAGGTCGTACAGAAGGGTTATCAGCTCAACGGCCGGCTGTTGCGGCCGGCTCGGGTGATCGTTGCGAAAGAGCCCTAGCCCTTGAAAGGGTGGGGCAGAACCGCATCTAACCGATCATTCGAGTCATTTAGTCAGGGTTTCAGGAGCTTTCCACAATGAGCAAAGTCATCGGCATCGATCTCGGCACGACCAACTCGTGCGTCGCGATCATGGAAGGGGGCAAGCCGCGCGTGATCGAGAACAGCGAGGGTGATCGCACCACGCCGTCGATCGTCGCGTTCACCAAGGACGACGAAGTCCTGGTCGGGCAGTCCGCCAAGCGGCAGGCCGTCACCAATCCGCAGAACACGCTGTTCGCGATCAAGCGCCTCATCGGCCGCAAGTTCCAGGACGACGTCGTGCAGAAGGACGTCGGCATGGTGCCGTACAAGATTGCCAAGGCCGACAACGGCGACGCCTGGGTCGACGTCAACGGCAAGAAGATGGCGCCGCCGGAAGTTTCGGCGCGCGTGCTCATGAAGATGAAGAAGACCGCCGAGGACTATCTCGGCTCGCCGGTCACCGAGGCCGTCATCACGGTCCCCGCGTACTTCAACGATTCGCAGCGCCAGGCGACCAAGGACGCCGGCCGCATCGCCGGCCTCAACGTCAAGCGCATCATCAATGAGCCGACCGCGGCCGCGCTCGCCTACGGGCTCGACAAGCAGGGCGGCGATCGCAAGATCGCGGTCTACGACCTGGGCGGCGGCACGTTCGACGTGTCGATCATCGAAGTCGCGGACGTCGACGGCGAGCGCCAGTTCGAAGTGCTCGCGACCAACGGCGACACCTTCCTCGGCGGCGAGGACTTCGACAAGCGCGTCATCGACTACCTCGGCGAGGAGTTCAAGAAGGAGAGCGGTGTCGACGTGCGTCGCGATCCGCTCGCCATGCAGCGCCTGAAGGAAGCTGCGGAGAAGGCCAAGATCGAGCTGTCCTCGAGCCAGCAGACCGACATCAACCTGCCGTACATCACGGCCGATGCGTCGGGGCCGAAGCACCTGAACATCAAGCTCACGCGCTCGAAGCTCGAGTCGCTGGTCGAGGACCTGGTGACGAAGACGATCGAGCCGTGCCGCATCGCCCTCAAGGATGCCGGCGTGTCGACCAAGGACGTTGCCGAGGTGATCCTCGTCGGCGGCCAGACGCGCATGCCGCTCGTGCAGAAGACCGTGAAGGACTTCTTCGGCAAGGAGCCGCGCAAGGACGTCAACCCCGATGAGGCGGTCGCCGTCGGCGCCGCGATCCAGGCCGGCGTGCTGTCCGGCGAAGTGAAGGACGTGCTGCTGCTCGACGTCACCCCGCTGTCGCTCGGCATCGAGACACTCGGCGGCGTGATGACCAAGCTGATCGAGAAGAACACGACGATTCCCACCAAGGCGAATCAGACGTTCTCGACGGCGGACGACAACCAGGGCGCTGTCACGATCCACGTCCTGCAGGGCGAACGTCAGCGCTCGGGCGATAACAAGTCGCTCGGCCAGTTCAACCTGGAGGGCATTCCGCCGGCGCCGCGCGGTATGCCGCAGATCGAAGTCACGTTCGACATCGATGCCAACGGCATCCTGAACGTGTCGGCGAAGGACAAGGCCACCGGCAAGGAACAGAAGCTCGTCATCAAGGCCTCGAGCGGCCTGAACGAGGACGAGATCAAGCGCATGGTGCGCGACGCCGAGTCGCACGCCGAGGAAGACCGCAAGTTCCGCGAGCTGGTCGAGTCGCGCAACAAGGCCGATGCGCTGCTGCATCAGACGGAGAAGGCGCTGAAGGACCTCGGCGACAAGGTGCAGCCGTCGGATCGCGCGAGCATCGAGTCCGCAATGGCGGACCTGAAGCGCGTCATCAACGACGACGACAAGAACGTCATCGAGACCAAGGCGAACGCGCTGTCCCAGGCGGCCGCGACGATCGCCCAGCAGGCCTACGCGCAGGCGGGGCCGGCGGGTGAGGGCGGCGGCGGAGCGGCGGGCGGTGCGCCTGGCGGCGGCGCCAACGCCGGCGGCAGCAAGGATGACGTCGTCGATGCCGAGTTCGAGGAAGTGAAGGACCGCAAGAACGGCTAAGCTTGCTTGCAATGGACCCACAGGTGCCGGTGACCTGTGGGTCCAGATTTATCTGGCCGCCGGTTTATAAAAAATGTCCAAGCGGGATTACTACAAAGTGCTCGACGTCGCGCGGACTGCGACCGAGGTCGAGATCAAGAAGTCCTATCGCCGCCTGGCGATGAAATATCACCCCGACCGCAATCCGAACGATCACGAGGCCGAGGAGAAGTTCAAGGAGTGCAAGGAAGCCTACGAAGTCCTGACCGACGAGCAGAAGCGCGCGATCTACGATCAGCACGGCCATGAGGGCCTGGCCGCGCGCAGCGGCGGTGGCGGCTTCAGCGCGGCCGATGCGTTCAGCGACATCTTCGGCGACGTGTTCGGCGACATCTTCGGCGGCGGTCGGCGCGGTGGGCGCCAGGTCTTTCGCGGCGCGGACCTGCGCTACGACCTCGAGCTCGACCTGGAACAAGCGGTGTTCGGCCACGAGTCCGAAGTCGAGTTCACGACGCTCGGCGAATGCGAGCCCTGCAAAGGCAGCGGCGCCGAGCCCGATTCCAAAACCGTGCCCTGCGAGACGTGCCATGGCTCCGGCCAGGTCCGCATGCAGCAGGGAATCTTCGCGGTCCAGCAGACCTGCCCGCGCTGTAAGGGGCGCGGCCAGGTGATCACGCAGCCCTGCGACAAATGTCTGGGCCAGGGCCGGATCCGGAAGAAGAAGAATCTGGCGGTGAAGGTGCCCGCAGGCGTCGACAATGGCGACCGCATCCGCCTCGCCGGCGAAGGCGAAGCCGGGCGCAATGGCGGGCCGCCGGGAGATCTCTACGTCGAGATCCGCGTCCGCGAGCACGCCATCTTCGAGCGCGACGGCAGCCACCTCTCCTGCGAAGTCCCGGTGAGCTTCGCGACGGCAACGCTGGGCGGCACCGTGGAAGTGCCGACGCTCGGCGGCAACGTCGATCTCAAAGTGCCGGCCGAAACGCAATCCGGGCGCGTATTCCGCTTGCGCGAGAAGGGCGTGAAGCCGGTGCGCGGCGGGCCGACGGGCGATCTGTTCTGCCGCGTCGTGCTGGAGACGCCGGTGAACCTCACCGACGAGCAGAAGACCCTGCTGCGCAAGCTCGACGAGTCGATGCATTCCAGTAATCGCAATCACAGCCCGCGTCAGCATTCGTGGCTGGACGGCGTGAAGCGCTTTTTCGAAGCGATGCGTAACTAATGAGCGCGCGACAGCTGCAGATCGCGATTTTCGGCGTGTCCGGACGCATGGGACGCGCGGTGATCGCGGCGGTGGAAGAGTCCGCGGACGCCGCAGTGAAAGGCACGACTACCTCGTCCGGCGACCCAGCCGCTGCGCTGCAGAGCGCCGACGTCGCCATAGAGTTCGCCTTGCCTCAGGCGACAGCCGCCAACCTCGCTGCCTGTGTCGCTGCAAAGCGGCCGATCGTGATCGGCACGACCGGCCACGACCAGGCGCAGCGCGAGCAGATCGCCGCAGCCGCGCGGGAAATCGGGATCGTGATGGCGCCGAACATGAGTCTCGGCGTGAACCTGTTGCTGAAGCTCGTTGAGTTGACTGCAGGAAAGCTCGACGCCAGCTACGACATCGAAGTCTTCGAAGCCCACCACCGCAACAAGAAAGACGCGCCATCCGGCACGGCGCTCGCGCTCGGCGCGACGGCGGCCTCCGGCCGCGGCGTGAAGTTGAGCGAAGTGGCGGACTACGCGCGCTACGGCAGCGGCGAGGCACGCGAGAGCGGTGCCATTGGCTTTTCAGTGTTCCGCGGCGGCGACGTAGTGGGCGATCACACAGTGACGTTCGCAGGCATGGGCGAGCGAATCGAGCTGACGCACCGCGCGAGCGATCGGCGGGCGTTCGCGCGTGGCGCCTTGCAGGCGGCGCGCTGGCTCGTCGGCCGTCCGCCGGGTCTCTACTCGATGCAGGACGTTCTGGGTCTTGTATAAGTCGATCCCGGGCCCGACATCGCTGGCCACCAGTGCCTTCGATCTGTAAACTCCCTTCCCTCAGCACGCGGCGAAATTCTTGTTTGCGGGATCGGCCTGAAAGCCAATCTCGCTATCAGCATGCGTGTCTGAAACGACTGACGCCGGAGCCCTGAAGTGACCCAGACAGACACCGCTGTACTTGCACTCGAAGACGGCACTGTCTTTCATGGCCGTTCCATTGGCGCGAAGGGCAATACGACGGGCGAGGTGGTGTTCAACACCGCCATGACCGGGTACCAGGAAATCCTCACCGACCCTTCGTACTGCCGGCAGCTCGTCACCCTCACTTATCCGCACATCGGCAACACGGGTACGAATCCCGAGGATCTGGAAGCGGGCGCCATCTACGCCGCCGGCCTGATCGTGCGCGACGTGCCGGCGGTCTACTCGAACTGGCGCGCGGCCGAGTCGCTGGAGAGCTTCCTGCGGCGGGGCAAGGTCGTCGCGATCGCGAACATCGACACGCGCAAGCTGACGCGCATCCTGCGCGAGAAGGGCGCGCTCGCCGGCTGCATCATGACGGGCGAGAAGGCGAAGGCGGAGGCTGCCGTGCACGCTGCCCGCAAATTCCCCGGGCTGAAGGGCATGGACCTCGCCAAGGTCGTCTCGACCAAGCGCGTCTATCAGTGGAACGAGGGCACGAACTGGCAGATCGAGCAGGGACCGAAAGCGCGTCCCGGCCAGCGGCTGCACGTGGTCGCTTACGACTTCGGCATCAAGCGCAACATCCTGCGCTGCCTCGCCGATCATGGCTGCCGCGTCACCGTCGTGCCGGCGCAGACGTCGGCGGAGCAGGTGCTCGCGCTGAATCCCGAAGGCGTGTTCCTCTCGAATGGGCCCGGCGATCCGGAGCCCTGCACCTACGCGATCGATGCGATCAAGAAGCTGCTGGAGACCGACATTCCGATCTTCGGCATCTGCCTCGGTCACCAGCTGCTCGGCCTGGCGAGCGATGCGAAGACGGTGAAGATGAAGTTCGGCCATCACGGCGCGAATCACCCGGTGCTCGACATCGCGAGCGGCCGCGTACTGATCTCGTCGCAGAACCACGGCTTCGCAGTCGACGAGACCACGCTTGGCGCGAACGTGAAGGTCACCCACAAGTCGCTGTTCGACGGCTCGCTGCAAGGCATCGAGCGCACCGACCGGCCGGCTTTCAGTTTCCAGGGTCATCCCGAAGCGAGCCCCGGTCCGCACGAAGTGCGCGCCTCGTTCGGCCGCTTCATCGCGCTGATTCACGATCGCCTCAATGCGCAGAGCGCTGCGCGCGAGGCCGGCAAAAAAGTGGCTGAGGGTTGATGCCTAAGCGAACCGACATCCAGAGTGTCCTGATCATCGGCGCCGGTCCGATCGTCATCGGTCAGGCGTGCGAGTTCGACTACTCCGGCGCGCAGGCCTGCAAGGCGCTCAAGGAGGAGGGCTACCGCGTCATCCTGGTGAACTCGAATCCGGCGACGATCATGACGGATCCCGAGACGGCCGACGCGATTTACATCGAGCCGGTCAACTGGCGCACGGTGGAACGCATCATCGCGAAAGAGCGGCCGAATGCGCTGCTGCCGACGATGGGTGGGCAGACGGCGCTGAACTGCGCGCTCGACCTCGTGCGCGAGGGCGTGCTGGAAAAATATGGCGTCGAACTGATCGCCGCCTCGCGCGAAGCCATCGACATGGCCGAGGACCGCGAACGCTTCCGCAACGCCATGCGCGAGATCGGCCTCGAATCGCCGCGCTCGCGGATCGCGCACAGTATGGAGGAAGCGCTGGCAGTGCAGGCCGAGATCGGCTTCCCGACCGTCATCCGCCCGTCGTTCACGCTCGGCGGCTCGGGCGGCGGCATTGCCTACAACCGCGAGGAGTTCGAGGAGATCGTCGAGCGCGGACTCGATGCTTCGCCCACTTCCGAAGTGCTGCTCGAAGAGTCGGTGCTCGGCTGGAAAGAGTACGAGATGGAGGTCGTGCGCGATCGCAACGACAACTGCATCATCATCTGCTCGATCGAGAATCTCGATCCGATGGGCGTGCACACCGGCGACTCGATCACTGTCGCTCCCGCGCAGACGCTGACGGACAAGGAATACCAGCGCATGCGCGATGCGTCGATCGCGGTGCTGCGCAAGATCGGCGTCGAGTGCGGCGGCTCGAACGTGCAGTTCGCGCTCAGCCCGATCGATGGCCGCATGCTGATCATCGAGATGAATCCGCGCGTGTCGCGCTCGTCCGCGCTTGCCTCAAAGGCCACCGGCTTCCCGATCGCCAAAGTCGCTGCGAAGCTCGCAATCGGTTACACGCTCGACGAATTGAAGAACGACATCACGGGCGGCGCGACGCCGGCTTCGTTCGAGCCCACGATCGACTACGTCGTGACCAAGATTCCGCGCTTCACGTTCGAGAAATTCCCGGGCGCGAACGATCGGCTGACGACGCAGATGAAGTCCGTCGGCGAGGCGATGGCGATCGGCCGCACCTTCCAGGAGTCGCTGCAGAAAGCACTGCGCAGCCTCGAAGTCGGCACCGACGGTCTCGATCCGATCCTCAAGCTGCCGCTCGCCGAGAGCGATACGCATCGCCTGCGCGAAGAGCTGCGCATGCCGGGCCCGAACCGCATCCGCTATGTCGGTGACGCGTTCCGCGCCGGACTGCCGTTCGATGAGGTGCAGTCGCTGTCGCGCATCGATGCGTGGTTCCTCGCGCAGATCGAAGACATCGTGCGCGAAGAGCAGATGGTGCAATCGCAGGGTCTGGAAGCATTCGATCGCAACCGCGTGCGTGCGCTCAAGCGCAAAGGATTCTCGGACCGACGTCTCGCGACGCTGCTCGGCATGGACGAGAACAGCGTGCGCCGTCGTCGCATCACGATGGGCATCCGTCCGGTCTACAAGCGTGTCGACACGTGCGCTGCCGAGTTCGCCACCTCGACTGCCTACATGTACTCGACGTACGACGAAGAGTGCGAGGCGGCGCCGACGGATCGCAAGAAGATCATGATCCTCGGCGGCGGCCCGAACCGCATCGGTCAGGGCATCGAGTTCGATTACTGCTGCGTACACGCCGCACTGGCGCTGCGCGAAGCAGGCTTCGAAACGATCATGGTCAACTGCAATCCCGAGACGGTCTCCACCGACTACGACACCTCCGATCGGCTGTATTTCGAGCCGCTCACGTTCGAAGACGTCATGGAGATCATCGACAAGGAGAAGCCGATCGGCGTGATCGTGCAGTACGGCGGCCAGACGCCGCTCAAGCTGTGCCGCGCGCTCGAGGCTGCCGGCGCGCCGATCATTGGCACGACCCCGGATTCGATCGACATCGCCGAGGACCGTGAGCGCTTCCAGCAGCTCGTGCAGGCGCTGGGGCTCAAGCAGCCGCCGAATTGCACGGCGCGCACCGAAGAGCAGGCGATCGCAATGTCGCGCACCGTCGGCTTCCCGCTGATCGTGCGCCCGTCGTACGTACTCGGCGGCCGCGCGATGGAAGTCGTGTTCAACGAAGACGACCTGCGCACCTACATGACCGACGCGGTGAAGGTGTCGAACGACAGCCCGGTCCTGCTCGATCGCTTCCTCGATCTCGCGATCGAAGTCGACGTCGATGCGATCTGCGACGGCGAGGACGTTTACATCGGCGGCATCATGGAGCACGTCGAGCAGGCGGGCGTGCACTCCGGCGATTCGGGCTGTTCGCTGCCGCCGAACAGCTTGAGCGCCGAGACTCAGAATGATCTGAAGGAGCAGACACGCAAGCTGGCGCGCGCGCTCAAGGTCGTCGGGCTGATGAACATTCAGTTCGCGATCCAGAACGGCATCGTCTACATCCTCGAAGTAAATCCGCGCGCGTCGCGCACCGTGCCGTTCGTCTCCAAGGCGACCGGCGTGCCGCTGGCCAAGATGGCGGCGCGAGTCATGAGCGGCGCCAAGCTCAAGGACCTCGGCATGACAGTCGAGCGCGTGCCGAAGTTCTTCGCCGTGAAGGAGTCGGTGTTCCCGTTCGCGAAATTCCCGGAAGCCGATCCGATTCTTGGCCCGGAGATGAAGTCGACAGGTGAGGTGATGGGAACCGGAGCATCGTTCGGTGAGGCATACGCGAAGGCGCAGCTCGCGTCCGGTGTCGTGTTGCCGACGCGCGGTGTGTGCTTGATCAGCGTCCGCGAGCGCGACAAACCTGCGGCGGTAACGCTTGCGCGACGTCTCGTCGCGCAGGGCTTCGAAATCGTTGCGACGTCAGGAACCGCCAAGGCGATCAGCGACGCCGGCATTCCCTGCCGCTCCGCCAACAAGGTGCGCGAAGGGCGCCCGCACATCGTCGACATGATCAAGAACGACGAGATCTCGCTCATCGTGAACACGACCGAAGGCAAGCAGGCGATCTTCGAATCGCGCTCGATCCGGCGCGAGGCCGTGCACAAGCGAGTCACTTATTACACGACCGTCGCCGCGGGTCTCGCGACCTGCGACGCGATCGCCCACATGAACGAAGTGGACGTCAACCGGCTGCAGGACCTGCACCAGGCCGTATCCAGCGATACGCAATCCCTGCCGGCGCTTGCGCTT
>DATJIP010000066.1:0-2184 GCA_035493235.1 Steroidobacteraceae bacterium | reverse complement strand
GCAGGCGACAACACCTATCGCGGCCATCTTCAGTCCCGACCGATCGCAGATCTTCGTGTCGACTGCCGGCGACAGCAACATGCACATCATTTCCACCAGCACGCTGACGGACACGGAGCAGTTCAGCTCGAACCTGCCGGATACCAACGGCGGAATCACGCCGGCGCAATTTCTCGCCGTGAAGCCGAGGGCCATTCCGTAAAAACTGAGTGGGCGAGTCAGCAAGGCCGTCGGGCCCTGGCTGACTCGCTACTTCCGGCTTTTTGCAATCGCATCCAGTATTCCGTTCAGGAAGCTGAGCGACTCCGGCGCTGAGTAACGCTTCGCGATCTCGAGCGATTCATTGATCACGATGGGAACAGGGGTGCCGGGAAATCCCAGCAGCTCGGCAACTGCGAGACGCAGCAGGTTGCGGTCGACCGCGGGCATGCGCGGGATGCGCCAGTGCGCGGAATGCTGCTCGATGAGCGCGTCGATCTCTTCTTCGCGGCCAGTGGCGACACGGAAGAGGTCTTCCGTAAAGCCGCGGGTGTCGGTGTCGATCGTCTCCTCGCGCGCCATCCAGAAGTTCTGCCGTACCTGCTCCGGCGTCTGCTTGCCGATATCCCGCTGGAACAGCATCTGCATGGCAAGTTCGCGCGACTTGCGACGCTTGCCTGGTGCGTGGCTCATGCCGGCCGCCTGTCTGTAACCGCTCCTGTGGCGATCCTGCGATGCACGTCCACCATTTCGATGGTCGCTACCGCTGCCTCGAAGCCCTTGTTTCCCGCCTTAATCCCGGCGCGGTTCAGTGCCTGCTCCAGAGTCTCGCAGGTCAGAACGCCGAATCCGTGAGGCACGCCGGTCTCCTGCTGGGACTGACCGATGCCGCGACTCACCTCGTTGTAGATCGCCTCGTAATGGGCCGTTTCGCCGCGCAACAGACAGCCGAGTGCGATCACACCGTCGAAACGCTTGCTGGCCGCGAGCGCTCGCGCTGCCGAAGGAATCTCCCACGCTCCCGGCACTCGGAGAATCTCAATCTGCTCGCGGGACGCCCCGCTACGCAGCAGACCATCGAGAGCACCCTGCAACAGGCGATCCGTGATGACCGCATTCCAGCGTGCGACAACGATGGCAAATCGCATGCCGGCGGCCGAGAGATCACCTTCGATAGCCAGCGGCTTGCCGCGCAGCGGATCTTCCCACTGCCAGAAGGCGAATGAAATACCTGGCGCTGGTTCGACGGTGAACGCAAGCGACTTCCACATCGTGGGCGCGACGTTGCTGAGTCGGCGGGACGCCTCTTCCTTGCCAGCGGCCTGCTCCAACCACTCCTTCGCGAGCCGGTGCACATCGTCAATCGCGGTGACTTCGATGAGCA
This sequence comes from Steroidobacteraceae bacterium, assembly GCA_035493235.1. Taxonomy (GTDB): domain Bacteria; phylum Pseudomonadota; class Gammaproteobacteria; order Steroidobacterales; family Steroidobacteraceae; genus Steroidobacter. Next base: position 821 of record DATJIP010000066.1, on the reverse strand, counting down.
CTTCGGCAGGCAGATGGGCCATGCCATCGAGCAACTCGAAGCTGCCCACGGGCGCGAGGAAGGGCGCTCCGCGGCTCGTGTCCGTCTCCCAGCTGCGACCGGGCTCCATCCCGATCGCAGAGAAAAACCGGTGCAGTGTTTCATAAACAGCGGGCGTGCTGGCCGCATGCACGAAGGTGATTCCCTTAATCATTCTCTTTTGAATCTACCATCGGCCATTGCGGGACGAGAGGACAACGGCCCCGGCAACTGCTGCCGCCGAGTGACAAAAACGCACACGCCACGGATGATGGTGGGTTCACAAGAAGGAGACAGTCTGGATGGCCTACGAGACCCTGCTGCTCGAACGAAGCGACGCCTACGCTGTTGTCACTCTCAATCGCCCCAAGGTGATGAATGCGCTGAATCGCGCGCTTTTTGCCGAGCTGGACGATGCCTTTGCTGCGCTCGCGAATGACTCACGCGTGCGCGCCATCATTCTGACCGGCGCGGGCGAGAAGGCCTTCGCTGCCGGAGCCGACATCAGCGAGTTGGCTACGCTGACGGCAGCGGAGGGCCAGCAATTAGCACGGAGAGGACAGGCCATCTTTCGCAACATCGAAACCTGCGGCAAGCCGGTGATTGCGGCGATTCAGGGCTTCGCGCTCGGTGGCGGTTGCGAGCTGGCGATGGCCTGCACGTTCCGCATTGCGAGTGAGCGGGCCCGGCTCGGTCAGCCAGAGGTGAAGCTGGGGCTGGTGCCAGGATACGGTGGCACGCAGCGCCTGCCGCGGCTGGTAGGCAAGGGCGCCGCGCTGAAACTGCTGCTGACGGGCGATATG
>DATJIP010000065.1:0-19567 GCA_035493235.1 Steroidobacteraceae bacterium | reverse complement strand
GTCACTTATTACACGACCGTCGCCGCGGGTCTCGCGACCTGCGACGCGATCGCCCACATGAACGAAGTGGACGTCAACCGGCTGCAGGACCTGCACCAGGCCGTATCCAGCGATACGCAATCCCTGCCGGCGCTTGCGCTTTCCGAAGGTAGCGCGTCATGAAACGGATGCCTATGACGCTGAAGGGTGCCGAGCGCCTGCGCGTCGAGCTGAAACGGCTCAAGACCGAAGACCGGCCGCGCATCATCCAGGCTATCGCCGAGGCGCGCAGCCATGGCGATCTCAGCGAGAACGCCGAGTATCACGCCGCGCGCGAGCAGCAGAGCTTCTGCGAGGGGCGCATCAAGGACATCGAAGCGCACTTGTCGAACGCGGAGATCATCGACGTCACGCGCCTGCCGGCGACCGGCAAGGTCGTGTTCGGTGCGACCATCAACCTGGAAGATCAGGATGACGGCAATGCGGTCGTCTACCAGATCGTCGGCGACCCGGAGGCCGACATCAAAAGCGGCCTGATCTCGGTGTCGTCGCCGATCGCGCGCGCGCTGGTCGGCAAGTCGCAGGGCGACGTCGTCGACGTGGTCGCACCGAGCGGCACGCGCACGTACGAGATCGTCGCCGTCAAATACGTGTGAGCAGACTTGCGGCAGTCGTCCTGACTCTGTGGGCTGGCAGCCTGTGGACGATCTGCGCTATCGCCGCGCCGGCGGCATTCGCCGTTCTCGAGCGGCATGCAGCGGGGCAACTCGCAGGGACGCTGTTTCAGATCGCAACGTGGCTCGGTGCAGTCTGCGCGCTGTTACTTTTTGCCGCTGCATTCGTGCACAAGCCGCTCGCGACGCGGCTCACTCCCGCCTGGCTGGTCGCTGCAACAGCTGCGGCTCCGCTTCTCAGTGAGCTCGTTCTCTCGCCGATGATGGCTGCGGCGCGCGCGGCCAATGACATGAGTCGCTTCGGAATGCTGCACGGCCTGGCGGCGGTGCTGTTCGTCGCAGCCGCGCTCGGTGCGCTGCTGCTGGTGCTGCGCTTCAATCGGCCGGCAGGATGATGCGCGGCTTGTCCTTGCGCGCACGGTAGAAGACGCCGACGTTGCCGATGCGCTGGACCAGAGCGCTCTTCGTCTGCTTGACCAGTTCGGCGAAGATCTCGTCGCGCTGGTCGCGATCGCCGACGCGAGCGCGTACCTTCACCAGCTCATGAGCGCCGAGTGCGGTTTCGAGCTCAGCGGTGATCGCCGGCGACAGGCCGCCCTGGCCGATCATCACGACGGGCTCGCGGGCGTGAGCCAGGCCGCGCAGGTGCTTCTTCTGTTTCTCGGTCAGATTCGATTGCATGCCTAAACGTACCAAATCGAGCCAGCGCTGGCTGCAGGAACACGAGAGCGACGTCTTCGTGAAGCGCGCCCGCGAGGCCGGCTACCGTTCGCGCGCGCTGTTCAAACTGGAGGACATCCAGCGCAGCGACCGCATCCTGCGTCCGGGCACGACCGTCGTCGATCTCGGTGCAGCACCCGGTGGCTGGAGCCAGTATGCCGGCAAAGTGCTGCAGGGCCGGGGGCGCATCGTGGCGCTCGACATCCTGCCGATGGATGCCATCAACGGCGTGGAGTTCATTCAGGGCGACTTCACCGAGGACGCCGTGCTTGAGCAACTGATGACCCTGCTCGGCTCGGACCGCCCGCAGGTGGTCATGTCCGACATGGCGCCGAACACGACCGGGATTGCGACTGTCGACCAGGACCGCTCGATGCACCTGGCCGAGCTGGCGCTCGACTTCGCAGGCAAGACGCTGGCCCCCGGGGGCGATTTCCTCGTCAAGGTGTTCCAGGGCCGGGACTTTCAGCCCTACGTTCAGCAGCTGCGCGGGCTGTTCGCGACCGTCAAGGTACGTAAACCGCCGGCCTCGCGGCAGCGCAGCCCGGAACTTTATCTCCTGGCGCGTACCTTTAATTCTGGATGAAGGTTCCCCACTTCCTGTCCATGACCTCCGACCCCGGACCCACTTCGCCAATGCAGGGACCCGGTTATGGCAATGCCGGACCGGGTTGTAGTAGTGTCGGGTCGACATTCCGTCTTGAGACCCTTTCTAAGCCCACCTCCCGCCGCTGTTTTCGCCCCTTCCGAGGTAGCGCCCTTTGAACGACCTAGCCAAGAACATCGTCCTCTGGATAGTGATTGCCGTGGTCGTGGCCACGGTCGTCAGCAATTTCAGCGCGCGATCCGGCGCGGTGCAGGACATTCCGTATTCGACGTTCCTCGAGCAGGTGAAAGAAGGGGGCATCGCCGAGGTCAAGGTCAACAAGCACACCGACGTCATCAAGGGCACGCGTACCAACGGCGAGCCGTTCATCGTCTACAGCCCCGAGACGGACAACGATGCGCTGATCGGCCTGCTGGAGAAGTCGGGCGTGAAGTTCGACGGCACGGCGCCGGAGCGGCAGTCGTTCCTGATGCAGCTGTTCATTTCCTCCTTCCCGATCCTGCTGCTGATCGCCGTGTGGGTGTACTTCATGCGCCAGATGCAGGGCGGCGCGGGTGGCCGCGGCGCCATGTCGTTCGGCAAGAGCCGCGCGCGACTGCTGGGCGAGGATCAGGTGCAGGTCACTTTCGCCGACGTCGCTGGCGTCGATGAGGCGAAGGAAGAGGTCGTCGAGATCGTCGAGTTCCTCAAGGACCCGGGCAAGTTCCAGCGCCTCGGCGGCAAGATCCCGCGCGGCGTGCTGATGGTCGGCTCGCCGGGCACGGGCAAGACGCTGCTGGCGCGCGCCATCGCCGGCGAGGCGAAGGTGCCGTTCTTCACGATTTCCGGCTCCGACTTCGTCGAGATGTTCGTCGGCGTCGGCGCCTCGCGCGTGCGCGACATGTTCGATCAGGCGAAGAAGCACGCGCCGTGCATCATCTTCATCGACGAAATCGATGCGGTCGGTCGTCATCGCGGCGCCGGTCTCGGCGGCGGTCACGACGAGCGCGAGCAGACGCTGAATCAGTTGCTGGTCGAGATGGACGGCTTCGAGGGCACCGAGGGCGTGATCGTGATCGCCGCGACCAACCGCCCGGATGTGCTCGATCCTGCTCTGCTACGCCCAGGCCGCTTCGACCGTCAGGTCGTCGTGCCGCTGCCGGACGTGCGCGGCCGCGAGCAGATCCTGAAAGTGCACATGCGCAAGCTGCCGCTTGCCGAGGACGTGAAGCCGAACATCATCGCGCGCGGCACGCCGGGCTTCTCCGGCGCCGACCTCGCGAATCTGGTGAACGAAGCTGCGTTGTTCGCTGCTCGCGCCAATCGTCGCACCGTGACGATGGACGAGTTCGAGCGCGCCAAGGACAAGATCATGATGGGCGCTGAGCGGCGCTCGATGGTGATGGACGAGCAGGAGAAGAAGCTCACCGCTTATCACGAAGCGGGTCACGCCATCGTCGGCCTGTCGGTGCCCGAGCACGATCCGGTCTACAAGGTGACAATCATTCCGCGCGGCCGTGCGCTCGGCGTGACGATGTTCCTGCCCGAGACCGACCGCTACAGCATCAGCAAGCGGCGCCTGGAGAGCAAGATCGCGACGCTGTTCGGCGGCCGTCTGGCCGAGGAAATCATCTTCGGCGTCGAGTCGGTGACGACCGGCGCGTCGAACGACATCGAGCGCGCCACCGAGATCGCTCGCAACATGGTCACGAAGTGGGGCCTGTCGGACAAGCTCGGCCCGCTGACGTACAGCGAGGACCAGGGCGAGGTGTTCCTGGGTCGCTCGGTCACGCAGCACAAGCAGGTGTCGGACGTCACCGCGCACGTCATCGACGAAGAAGTGCGCCGGCTGATCGACTCGAATTACCAGCGCGCCAAGAACGTGCTCGAGACCAATCTCGACAAGCTGCACAAGATGGCCGAGGCGTTGATCAAGTTCGAGACGATCGACGAGTCGCAGCTGAAGGACATCATGGAAGGCCGCGATCCGAAGCCGCCGGCGGACTGGGACGATTCGCCCACGGGCACGACGGGCGGCGGCAAGGCGCGCGATCGCGACAAGCCGGAAGCTCCGATCGGCAAGCCCGCGAGCCAGCACTGACGCTCGACCTCTCTACTCCTCTCGTCATGGGCGTGATCAATGTCACGCCCGATTCGTTTTCTGATGGCGGCCGCCACGCGGACAGCGTAGCGGCCGTTACGCATGCGTTGCGCATGATCGACGAGGGCGCGGGACTGATCGATGTCGGGGGCGAGTCGACGCGGCCCGGTGCGCCGTCCGTCAGCGTCGAAACAGAAATCGAGCGCGTCGTACCGGTCATCGAGGCGCTCGCAGCCCGCACGAAAATCCCGATCTCAATCGACACCAGCAAGCCTGCCGTGATGACTGCGGCGGTACACGCCGGCGCCAGCATGATCAACGACGTTCGCGCGCTGCGTGAGCCGGGCGCGATGCAGGCCGCTGCCCGGACTGACGCGGCAATCTGCCTGATGCACATGCAAGGTGAGCCGCGAACGATGCAGTCCGATCCCCGTTACAGCGATGTCGTCGCCGAAGTGCGTGACTTCCTGCGCGAGCGGACGGAAGCCTGTCTCGCGAGCGGCATCGCGAAGAATCGCCTGGTTGTCGACCCGGGTATCGGTTTCGGCAAACGTCTTGAGCATAATCTCGCCTTGCTCGCGGGCTTGCCGGCGGTGACGGCGCTTGGCTGGCCCGTGCTGATTGGCGTATCGCGCAAGTCGATGTTAGGTACGCTGCTCGGCCGAGCCGTCGACGAGCGCGTTGCCGGCGGCGTCGCGATGGCGACAGCCGCAGTGCTGGCCGGAGCGAGTATCGTACGCACGCACGATGTCGCGGCGACCGTCGATGCGGTAAAGGTTGCAGTCGCATTGCGCGCAGCGGGTTATTCCAGGGGAGTCTGATCGTGGCACGAAAATACTTTGGAACGGATGGCGTGCGTGGGCGTGTCGGCGAGCATCCTCTGACTGTCGACTTCGCGCTGCGGCTCGCGAGCGCTGCAGGGCGCGTGCTCGCTCCCGAGGGCGGCACCGTGCTCGTGGGCAAGGACACGCGGCTGTCCGGCTACATGTTCGAGGCCGCGCTCGAAGCCGGCTTCGTCGCCGCCGGTGTCAACGTCATGCTGATCGGCCCGCTGCCTACGCCCGGCATCGCCTACATGACGAAGCGCTTCGAGTGCGACTTCGGTGTCGTCATCAGCGCATCCCACAATCTGTACGACGACAACGGCATCAAGTTCTTCGATGCCGACGGCGCCAAGCTCTCGGACGAAATCGAGATGCGCATCGAGCAGCACCTCGACGAGCCGCCGGTGACCAGCGCCTCCAGCAAGCTCGGCCGTGCGATGCGCGTCGACAAGTCGCGCACGCGCTACCAGGAATTCTGCATCTCCACCGTGCCCGGTCTCGACCTGACGGGCATGAAGGTCGTGATCGATTGCGCGAACGGCGCGGGCTACAAAGTCGGTCCGCGCATTCTCGCGGACCTCAACGCGGAGATCGTGCCGATCGGCTGCTCGCCGAATGGCCGCAACATCAATCTGAGCTGCGGCTCCACCTCGCCGGAGTTGTTGCAGCTGACGGTGCCGGGCGTGCAGGCGCAGGCTGGCATCGCGCTCGACGGCGACGGCGATCGACTGGTGATGGTGGATCACCTCGGTCGGCTGGTCGATGGCGACCAGCTGCTCTACATCATTGCGCGCGCACGTAAGGAGCGGCAGCAGCTGGTCGGGCCAGTGGTCGGCACCGTGATGAGCAATCTGGGCCTGGAACATGCGCTCGCGAAGGAGGGCATCCAGTTTCACCGCGCCAAGGTCGGCGATCGTTACGTGCTGGAGATGCTGAAAGAGCTCGGCGGCACGCTCGGCGGCGAGACTTCCGGTCACCTGCTGTGCCTGGATCGCACGACCACCGGCGATGCGCTGATCAGCGCACTGCAGGTGCTGGCGATCATGAAGGAGACGGGGCGCAGCCTCGCCGAGCTGGCCGCGCCGATGCCGAAGTACCCGCAGGTGCTGGAGAACGTGAAGGTTGCGACCCGCATCGACCCCAGCAAATCGCCGCAGATCCAGGAAGCCGTGGCCCGGGCCGAAGGCCGGCTCGGTACCAGCGGCCGCATTGTCCTGCGACCCTCGGGCACCGAACCGGTGATCCGCGTCATGGTCGAAGGTACCGACGACAAGCTGGTGCGCGAGATTGCGAAAGAGCTGGCGGCCTCGGTGGCTTCAGCGGCCAAAGCCGCGTAGGTGGCTGGTCCCGCTTGCGGCAAGGGCGTGCCCTTGCCTCACCGGGACAACGAAGCTCGTAACCTGCGCTTCGTTGCATTCATAGCGCACCGCCGCTAAGCTCCGCGCCCTCCGCGGGACCCCCGCGACTCACGATTTCGGATACGAGGTACTGCGATGCGGCGCCCGCTGATCGCCGGGAACTGGAAGATGCACGGATCGCGTGCCGAAAACGCCGAGCTGATCGAGGCAATGCTGCTCGGTCTGCCGGACCAGACGCCGTTCGATATCGCTGTCTGTCCGCCCTTCGTCTACCTGTGGGAAGTCGGCCGGCTGCTGAAGGCTTCGAGCATCGCGTTGGGCGCGCAGTCGGTCTGCGCCGAGCAGGTCGGTGCCTTCACCGGCGAAGCGTCGGCAGCCATGCTCAAGGACGTCGGCTGCAAGTACGTCATCGTCGGCCATTCCGAGCGTCGCGCCATATATAAGGAAGACGACGCGCTGGTGGCGCGCAAGTTTCTCGCGGCGCAATCGCAGGGATTGATCCCGATCCTGTGCGTCGGCGAAACGCTCGAGGAGCGCGAGCGCGGCCAGACGATGCAGGTGGTTTCGCGGCAGCTCACGGCCGTGCTCGATCTTGCAGGTGTGGCAGCACTGCGCGCCGCCGTCATCGCGTACGAGCCCGTGTGGGCGATCGGGACCGGCAAGAACGCCACGCCGCAACAGGCGCAGGAAGTTCACGCGCACATCCGGACCGCGGTTGCGGCCCGGGATGCTAAGATTGCCGCCGACGTTCGCATCCTGTACGGCGGCAGCGTCAAGGCCGCGAACGCCCGCGAGCTGTTCGCGATGCCCGATGTCGACGGCGGCCTGGTCGGCGGCGCGTCGTTGAAGGCCGATGAATTTCTGAAGATCTGCGCAGCGGCGCAGCCACACTAGTGCGCACATGAACTGGTTACACACTGCAACTATCGTCTTTCACGTACTGATCGCTGCGGGAATCGTCGGTCTCGTACTGTTGCAGCGGGGCAAGGGTGCTGATGCGGGTGCCGGCTTCGGCGCAGGTGCATCGGGCACGGTGTTCGGTGCGCGCGGCTCGGCTTCGTTCCTGTCGCGCATGACGGCAACGCTGGCGGCATTGTTCTTCGCGTCGAGCCTGACGCTCGCCTATCTGGGCGGCCGCCGGCCGGAAGCGCCGAAGAGCGTGATCGATCGCGTCACGGTGCCGCAGACGCAAACGCAAGAACCGCCGCTGCCTGTGACGACTACGCAGCAGGCGCCGCCAGAAAATGGGCCAGAGAATGGGCCAAAGAATGGGACTGCTCAGCCCGTCGAGGCGCCTGCCGCGCCGACGAACAATGCGGGCAACGATGCACAGACGGGGCAACCGCCGCAGCAGTGACGGCGTCGGCAAGGCTCTGCGATTTTGTATGCGGCTGTGGTGGAATTGGTAGACACGCCAGCTTGAGGGGCTGGTGGAGCAATCCGTGTCGGTTCGAGTCCGACCAGCCGCACCAAAATCGCAGGGCCCGCGCAGGTCGCTACACCTGCTACAATCCGCGCCCGCCGCCGGCCGCGCATCGTGCCAGCCGGCACTGAAGCTTCCAGACCAATGCTGCAGAACTACGTTCCCATCCTGATTTTCCTGGGCGTGGCCCTCGTGCTCGGCTCGGTGCTGATCGGAGCGGGCTGGTTTCTCGGTCCGCGTCGCCCGGACAAGGAGAAGCTCTCCGCCTACGAGTGCGGCTTCGAAGCGTTCGCCGATTCGCGCATGAAATTCGACGTGCGCTACTACCTGGTCGCGATCCTGTTCATCGTCTTCGATCTGGAGATCGCCTTCCTGTTTCCGTGGGCCGTGGCGCTCGGCACGATCGGCAAGGTCGGGCTCGCCGCCATGGGCATCTTCCTCGCGATCCTGGTGGTCGGCTTCATCTACGAGTGGAAGAAGGGAGCGCTGGAATGGGACTGACGGCTCCCACCGCCGAGACGCCCGACCAGGCTGTCACGCAGCGCGGTTTCATGACGACGACGCTCGATGCCGTCGTCAACTGGGCGCGCACCGGCTCGATGTGGCCCATGACCTTCGGCCTCGCATGCTGCGCGGTCGAGATGATGCACGCAGGCGCCGCACGCTACGACCTCGACCGCTTCGGCGTCGTGTTCCGTCCGAGCCCGCGTCAGTCGGACGTGATGATCGTCGCCGGCACGCTCGTGAACAAAATGGCGCCGGCGCTGCGCAAGGTTTACGACCAGATGCCCGAGCCGCGCTGGGTCATCTCGATGGGCTCGTGCGCCAACGGCGGCGGTTACTATCACTACTCCTACGCCGTCGTGCGCGGCTGCGATCGCATCGTGCCGGTCGACGTCTACGTGCCCGGCTGTCCGCCGACGGCTGAAGCGTTGCTGTACGGGATCCTGCAATTGCAGAACAAGATCCGTCGCACGAGCACGATCGCCCGCTGAGACTGCGCACATGACTTCACGCACCGAGACATTGGCCTCGAGAGTGGCGGCGCGCTTCGCGGAGCAAATGCGCGCGCTCCCCGCAGTATCCGGCGACGTCGCCTTCGAAGTTGCTGCCGCAGATCTGCGCAGCGTCTGTCGTGTGCTGCGCGACGATCCGCAGTTCGGCTTCGAGCAGCTCATCGACGTTTCCGGCGTCGACTATCTCGACTACGGCCGCGACGAGTGGAGCACTCTGGGATCCACCGCTACCGGCTTCAGCCGCGGCGTGAACCGCATTCGCGAGAATGTCAGCGAGGCGCGCCCAGGCCGCTTCGCCGTTTCGTATCAATTGCTGTCGATCGCCAACAACTGGCGGCTGCGGCTGCGCAGCTTCACCAGCGAAGGCGAGCCGCCGCTCATCGACTCGGTCGTCGACATCTGGGCGTCTGCCAACTGGTACGAGCGCGAGACGTTCGACATGTACGGCATCCTGTTCAAGGATCACCCCGATCTGCGGCGTCTGCTGACGGACTACGGTTTCATCGGGCATCCGTTCCGCAAGGATTTCCCGCTGATCGGCAACGTCGAAGTGAAGTACGACCCGGCGAAAGGTCGCGTCGTCTATCAGCCGGTGAGCATCGAGCCGCGCACCCTGGTGCCGCGCGTGATCCGCGAGGACAACCGCTACGACGGCGCGCTGAAAGACGCGCCGCCCGGAGTCTGACGTGGCAGAGATCCGTAACTTCTCGCTGAACTTCGGCCCGCAGCATCCTGCTGCCCACGGCGTGCTGCGCCTGGTGCTGGAGCTGGAAGGCGAGGTCATCCAGAAGGCCGACCCGCACGTCGGGCTGCTGCACCGGGGCACCGAGAAGCTGGCCGAGTCGAAGCCGTTCAATCAATCGATCGGCTACATGGACCGCCTCGACTACGTGTCGATGATGTGCAACGAGCACGCGTACGTGCTCGCGATCGAGAAACTGCTCGGCATCAAGGCGCCGCTGCGCGCGCAGTACATCCGCACGATGTTCGACGAAGTCACGCGCATCCTGAATCACTTGATGTGGCTCGGCGCGCATGGCCTCGACATCGGTGCGATGACGGTGTTCCTGTACTGCTTCCGCGAGCGCGAAGACCTGATGGATTGCTACGAAGCCGTCTCGGGCACGCGCATGCACGCGACCTACTATCGGCCGGGCGGCGTCTATCGCGATCTGCCGGATTCGATGCCGAAGTATCAGCCCTCGAAGTGGCGCACGCAGAAGGATGTCGACCAGCTCAACGAGCGTCGCCGCGGCGGCCTGCTCGATTTCCTCTGGGACTTCACCGAGCGCTTCCCGGCAGCGGTCGACGAATACGAGACGCTGCTCACCGATAACCGCATCTGGAAGCAGCGCACAGTGAACATCGGCGTCGTGACGCCCGAGCGTGCGTTGAACCTCGGCTTCACCGGCCCCATGCTGCGCGGCTCGGGCATCGCCTGGGATCTGCGCAAGAAGCAGCCGTACGAAGTCTACGAAAAGATGGATTTCGACATTCCGGTCGGCGTGAACGGCGACTGTTACGACCGTTACCTGGTGCGTGTCGAAGAGATGCGGCAGTCCAATCGCATCGTCCGTCAGTGCATCGAGTGGCTGAAGGCGAATCCCGGCCCGGTGATGACTTCCGATCACAAGGTCGCCGCGCCGAGCCGCGAGCAGATGAAGGGCGACATGGAATCGCTCATTCATCACTTCAAGCTGTTCACCGAAGGCTACTGCGTGCCCGCCGGCGAGACGTATGCCGCGGTCGAAGCGCCGAAGGGCGAGTTCGGCATCTATCTGGTGTCGGATGGCGCGAACAAGCCGTATCGCCTCAAGTGCCGCGCACCGGGCTTCCCGCATCTCGCGTCGCTGGAGGAAATGGTGAAGGGCCATCTGCTCGCCGACGTCGTGGCCGTGATCGGCACGCAGGACATCGTCTTCGGGGAAATCGACCGGTGAGCGAGAGCAAGAATTCAGCTCTGTCGGAACACGTGCGCCACGAGATCGATCAGTGGATCGCGAAGTTTCCGCCGGACCGCAAGCGTTCCGCGGTGCTCGCCGCGCTGCGTGCCGTGCAGCACGACGCCGGCTATCTGACGCGCGACACCATGGATGCAGTTGCCGACTATCTCGGCCTGCCGCCGGTGCAGGTCTATGAAGTCGCGACGTTCTACTCGATGTTCGAGACCAAGCCGGTCGGTCGTCACTGGATCTCGGTGTGCACCAACATCTCGTGCATGCTGTGCGGCGGCGACGAGCTGCAGTCTCATATCGAGAAGCGGCTCGGCATCAAGGTCGGCGAGAGCACGGCTGACGGCCGGTTCTATCTGAAGCGCGAAGAAGAGTGCCTCGCGGCCTGCAACAATGCGCCGATGATGATGGTCGACCACGTCTACTACGAGAATCTCACGCCCGAGAAGGTCGACGAGATTCTCGACAGGCATAAGTAAGACGCCACAAGTAAGCACTGTCATGAAGGATTACCCGCGCAATCTCGTCTGCTTCGAGCCGCTCGCCCTGGAGCGCCCGTGGGAGCTCGAGACCTATCGCAAGATCGGCGGCTACGAAGCCTGGGAGCGCATCCTGCGCGAGAAGCCCGCGCCGGAAAAAATCATCGAAGAGGTGAAGGCCTCGGGTCTGCGCGGCCGCGGCGGCGCCGGCTTTCCGACCGGCATGAAGTGGAGCTTCATGCTGCCGAGCAAGGCTCCGCAGAAATACGTCGTCTGCAATTCCGACGAGAGCGAGCCGGGCACGTGCCACGACCGCGACATCCTGCGCTACAACCCGCATGCGCTCATCGAGGGCATGGCGATCGGCGGCTACGCGATGGGCGCGACCGTCGGCTACAACTACATCCGCGGCGAGTTCCTCGAAGAGCCCGTGCCGCGCTTCGAAGAAGCGTTGAAGGAAGCGTACAGCGCCGGTCTGCTGGGCAAGAACCTGCTCGGCTCGGGCGTCGATTTTGATCTGTACACCTATATCGGCGCCGGTGCGTACATCTGCGGCGAGGAAACCGCGCTGCTCGAATCGCTGGAAGGCAAGCAAGGCCGACCGCGCTTCAAGCCGCCGTTCCCCGCGAACTTCGGTCTGTACGGCAAGCCGACGACCATCAACAACACGCAGAGCTATGCCTCGGTGCCGACCATCCTGCGCAAGGGCGCGAAGTGGTTCGTCGACCTCGGCGTGCCGAACTCCGCGGGCACGATGATCTTCTCGATCTCGGGCCACGTGAACAAGCCGCAGAACATCGAGCTGCCGCTCGGCATCCCGTTCAAGGATCTGCTGGAGATCTGCGGCGGCGTGCGTAACGGCCGCAAGCTCAAGGCTGTCATTCCCGGCGGCGTCTCGGTGCCGGTCGTGCCCGGCGACATCATGATGACGGCGAACCTCGACTACGACTCCGTCAAGAAGGCGGGCTCGGCGCTCGGCACCGGCTCGCTGATCGTGATGGACGACACCACCTGCATGGTGAAGACGCTCGAGCGCATCACGCGCTTCTACTACGCTGAATCGTGCGGCCAGTGCACGCCGTGCCGCGAAGGCACCGGCTGGATGAACCGCGTGGTCAAGCGCATTCTCGCCGGCGAAGGCAAGAAGGCCGACCTCGACATGCTGGTCGACGTCGCCAACAAGATCGAAGGCCACACCATCTGCGCGTTCGGCGACGCGTCGGCGTGGCCGGTGCAGAGCTTCATGAAGCATTACCGGCACGAGTTCGAATACATGATCGAGCATGGCCGCAGCATCGTTGGTCAGGAACGGCGGGCTGCGTGATGGCTGACGGCACCAATAATTCCGAGGTCAACATCGAGGTCAACGGCGTGCCGATGAAGGCGCGCAAGGGCCAGATGATCATCCAGGCGACGGATGCCGGCGACGTGTACGTGCCGCGCTTCTGCTACCACGAGAAGCTCACGGTCGCAGCCAACTGCCGCATGTGCCTGGTCGAAGTCGAAAAGGCGCCGAAGCCGATGCCGGCCTGCGCGACGCCGGTCGCCGAAGGCATGAAGGTCTTCACGAAGTCGCCGAAGGCAATCGCTGCGCAGCGCGCGACGATGGAGTTCCTGCTGATCAACCATCCGCTCGATTGCCCGATCTGCGATCAGGGCGGGGAGTGCGAGTTGCAGGATCTCGCGATGGGCTTCGGCCGCGACATTTCGCGCTACAACGAGCGCAAGCGCGTCGTGAAGGACAAGAACCTCGGTCCGCTCGTGTCGACTGACATGACCCGCTGCATCCACTGCACGCGCTGTGTGCGCTTCACGCAGGAGATCCAGGGCTTCCAGGAGCTCGGCACCATCGGCCGCGCCGAGATGACGGAGATCGGCACGTTCATCGAGCGCAGCGTCGATCACGAGCTGTCGGCGAACATCATCGACCTGTGCCCGGTCGGCGCGCTGAACAACAAGCCGTATCGCTATCGTGCCCGTGCGTGGGAAATGACACAGCATCCGCTGGTATCGCCGCACGATTGCGTCGGCACGAATCTGTTTGCGCACGTGCTGCGCGGACGTGTGATGCGCATCGTGCCGCGGCCGAACGAGGCTGTGAACGAGACCTGGATCGCCGATCGCGATCGCTTCAGCTACCAGGGCATCTACAGCGAAGATCGCGCGCTCAAGCCGATGATCCGCGACAACGGCGTGTGGCAGGAGACCGATTGGGAAACCGCGCTCAACGCGGTCGCCGAGCGGCTCGGCAAAATCGTGAAGCAGCATGGCGGCGCGCAGCTCGGTGCCCTCGCTGCGCCGACTTCGACGCTCGAAGAATTCCATCTGCTGGCGCGCCTGGTGCGCGGTCTCGGCAGCGCCAATATCGATCATCGCCTGCGTCGCACCGACTTCCGCGATGACGCGAACGATCCGCTCTATCCGGCACTCGGCTGCTCGATCCCGGAGCTGGAGCAGGTGACGAGTGCGCTCGTGATCGGCTCGAACCTGCGCAAGGAAGTGCCGCTGCTCGCGCATCGGCTACGCAAGGCGGCGTTGAAGGGCGCGAAGGTTTCGTTCGTCAACCCGCAGCGCTACGAGTACTTGTTCCCGATCGCGAACTATCTCGCGGCGAATGGCCTGGATCTGTTCGGGCACCTCGTCGCGATCGCTGCAGCCGCCAGCGCGGCCAGCGGCAAGAGCGCACCGGAATCGATTGCAGCGCTCGTCGCGAGCGCGCATCCGACCGATGCGCATCGTGCGATTGCGCAGCACCTCGGAGACGGTTCGCGGCGCATGATCCTGCTTGGCGCCTTGGCGCAGCGTGATCCGGCGTTCGCCGATCTGCGGTTGGTTGCCGGTGCACTTGCCGAACTCACGGGCGCGACGCTGGGTTACTTGCCGGACGGCGGCAATTCCGTCGCGGCGTGCCTGACTGGCGTGCTGCCGCATCGCGCGCTCGGCGGCCGCGCTGCGCAGCCGACTGGTTTGAACGTGGCGGACATGTTCGCCGCACGGCTGAAGAGCTACATCCTGCTCGGCGGCATCGAGCCCGCGCTCGACATCGCATCGCCGGCTGCGCTCGAAGCCTTGAAGGCGGCGGAGTTCGTCGTCGCGCTGTCGCCGTACGGCACGGCCAAGGAGTTCGCGCACGTGATCCTGCCGGTCGGCACGTTCGCTGAGACTTCCGGTACATACGTGAACCTCGAAGGCCTGTGGCAGAGCGTGCCCGGTGCGGCATCGCCCGTAGGTGAATCGCGGCCGGCGTGGAAGGTGCTGCGCGTACTCGGCAATCTGCTGAACGTGCCTGGCGTCGATTACACGAGCTCGGATCAGATCACCGAAGAAGTGCGCAAGCAGCTCGACGCGGCCCCGGCCTTTGCGATCAAGCCGTCCGCGCGCACGCTGCAGTCGAAGCTCGCGCTTGCTCCGGCGGCGGGCGAGGGAAGTGCCTCGCGTGACGTGCCGATCTACTCGGTCGACTCGATGGTTCGTCGTTCGAGCGCACTGCAAGCGACGGACGAAGCGCGAGGTCGCAGCGCATGAGCGGCGTACCTCAATTCGTGTCGCAGTGGCTGTCGTTCCTGCCGTCGTGGATGCAGGCGGTGTTCTACTACGGCGTGGTCGCGCTGGTGCTGTTCATCAGCGTCATCCTGTGCATGGCGTTTCTCACACTGCTGGAGCGACGCGTGATCGGCTCGATCCAGGCGCGCATCGGCCCGAACCGCGTCGGCCCGATGGGCATCGGCCAGCCGTTCGCCGACGTGCTGAAGCTGCTGATGAAGGAAATCGTCATTCCTTCCAGCTCGAACAAGTTCCTGTTCATGCTCGCGCCGCTCCTGGCATTGATCCCTGCGCTGTGCACCTGGGCGGTCGTACCGTTGTGGCCTGGTTTCACGGTTGCCAACGTCAACGCCGGATTGCTCTACATCCTCGCGCTCACCTCGACGGGCGTGTACGGAATCATCCTCGCCGGCTGGGCAGCGAACTCGAAGTACGCGCTGCTCGGCGCGATGCGCGGCGCGGCGCAGATGGTCGCATACGAAATCGCGATGGGTTTCGCGCTGGTCGGTGTCGTAATGGCGGCCGGCTCGCTCAACCTGGGCGAGATCATCGAGGCGCAGCGCGGCGGCTACTTCAGCTTCTTCATCTGGTGGCTGCTGCCGCTGTTCGTCGTGTACTTCGTTTCCGGACTCGCCGAGACCAATCGCGCGCCGTTCGACGTAGTCGAAGGCGAATCGGTGATCGTGGCGGGCTTCCACGTCGAGTACTCGGGCATGGCATTCGCCGTGTTCTTCGTCGCCGAGTACGTGAACATGATCCTGATCTCGACGCTGACGTCGGTGTTTTTCTTCGGCGGCTGGCTGTCGCCGTTCGACGGTTACCCGTTGCCGGCGTTCATCACTGCGCCCGGACTGCACTGGCTCGCAATCAAGATCTTCGTCTTCCTGTTCGCTTTCCTGTGGATCCGCGCCACGTTCCCGCGCTACCGCTACGACCAGATCATGCGGCTCGGCTGGAAGGTGTTCATTCCGGTCACGCTGGTGTGGATCACCGTCGAGGGCGTGTTGAAGCTGTACGAGGTCGGCCCGTGGTCGAAGTGACATGAAGACACCCGCGAGCTTCCTCAAGACGTTCTTCCTCGCCGAGCTGTTCCAGGGCCTGTGGGTCACGATCCGCCAGTTCGCATTCCGCCCGAACATCACCGTGCAGTACCCGGAGGAGAAGACGCCACAATCGCCGCGCTACCGCGGTCTGCATGCGCAGCGGCGCTATCCGAACGGCCAGGAGCGTTGCATCGCCTGCAAGTTGTGCGAAGCCGTCTGCCCGGCGCTCGCGATCACGATCGAATCCGACGTGGCCGCCGACGGCACGCGCCGCACGACGCGCTACGACATCGACCTGTTCAAGTGCATCTACTGCGGCTTCTGCGAGGAAGCGTGCCCGGTCGACGCGATCGTCGAGACGCGCATCCACGAGTACCACATGGAGAACCGCGGCGAGAACATCATGACCAAGGACAAGCTGCTCGCGATCGGCGAGCGCTACGAAGCGATGATCGCGGCGGACAAAGCCGCGGACGCGCGCTACCGCTAGAGCAAGACGCATGAGCATCGTCGAACTCCTGTTCTATGCCTTCTCTGCCCTGCTGATCGTTGCAGCGGTCGGCGTGATCACTGCTCGCAACCCGGTGCATTGCGCGCTGTTCCTGGTGTGGGCGTTCTTCAACAGCGCGTGCATCTGGCTGCTGATGGAGGCTGAGTTCCTCGCCATCGTGTTGATGCTGGTCTACGTCGGTGCGGTAATGGTGCTGTTCCTGTTCGTCGTGATGATGCTGGACGTCAATATCGCGGCACTGCGCGAAGGGTTTACGCGCTATGCGCCGCTCGGCATTCTGGTTGCCGCACTGGTGGTCGTCGAAATCGGCAGCGTGGTATGGGTGAAGAGCCTCGGCGGCGCGGCGCCTGAAGCTGCAGCAAGCGTCGCGGTCGAGGGCTACAGCAACACTCGGGCGCTCGGCGAGCTCCTGTACACCAAGTATCTCTACCCGTTCGAGCTGGCGGCCGTGCTGCTGCTGGTCGCAATCGTTGCCGCCATCGCGCTCACCATGCGCCATCGCGTCGGGATGAAGGCGCAGGACATCGCAGGTCAGGTGGCGGTGCGCGCCAAGGACCGCATCCGCGTCGTCAAGATGCCGTCGGAGACCGAGCAATGATTCCGCTGCACAGCGTACTGATGCTCGCCGGCGTGCTGTTCGCACTGAGCGTTGCCGGCATTTTCCTGAACCGCAAGAACGTCATCCTGCTGCTGATGTGCATCGAGCTGATGCTGCTGGCGGTGAACTTCAACTTCGTCGCGTTCGCGCGCCAGCTCGGCGATCTGCACGGGCAGGTGTTCGTGTTCTTCATCATGACGGTCGCGGCGGCGGAGTCGGCGATCGGCCTGGCGATCCTGGTGGTGCTGTTCCGCGAACGGCGCAGTATCGATGTCGAAGAACTCGACACGATGAAGGGCTGAGCATGATCCAGGAATCGATACTGCTCACCATCGTGCTGGCGCCGTTGTTCGCGGCGATTCTCGCCGGCTTGGCCGGACGCGTCATCGGCCGCGTCGGCGCGCACAGCGTGACGATCGCGGGTGTAGCTCTGGCGTTCGGACTCTCTGCCTATGTGCTCAAGCAACTGCTGGCGGATGGCGTGCCGACCTACGACGGCAGCGTCTACACGTGGCTGGTCAGCGACGGCATCCGCATGGAAGTCGGCTTCCTGGTCGACCACCTGACCGCGCTGATGATGGTGGTCGTGACGTTCGTGTCGCTCTGCGTACACGTCTACACGATCGGCTACATGCACGACGACCCCGGCTATCAGCGGTTCTTCTCGTACATCTCGCTGTTCACCTTCTCGATGCTGATGCTGGTGATGTCGAACAACTTCCTGCAGCTGTTCTTCGGCTGGGAAGCGGTCGGCGTCGTCTCCTACCTGCTGATCGGCTTCTGGTACACGCGGCCGACGGCGATCTTCGCGAACCTGAAGGCGTTCCTGGTCAACCGCGTCGGCGACTTCGGCTTCGTGCTCGGCATCGCGGCGATCGTCTACTACACGAATTCGCTCGACTACTCGACGGTGTTCGGGCTGCGCGATGTGATCGCGGCCGACACCATGCAGATCTTCCCCGGCGTGGAGTGGCAGGCGATGACGGTCGTCTGCATCTGCCTGTTCATCGGCGCGATGGGTAAATCGGCGCAGGTGCCGTTGCACGTGTGGCTGCCGGACTCGATGGAAGGCCCGACACCGATCTCGGCGCTGATCCACGCGGCGACGATGGTGACCGCGGGAATCTTCATGGTCGCGCGCATGTCGCCGCTGTTCGAACTGTCGGAGGCCGCGCTGAACTTCGTGCTGTTCATCGGCGCGACCACGGCGTTCTTCATGGGTCTGCTCGGCATCGTCAACAACGACATCAAGCGCGTCATCGCGTACTCGACGCTCTCCCAACTCGGCTACATGACGGTCGGTCTCGGCGCATCGGCGTACGCCGGCGCGATCTTCCATCTCATGACGCACGCATTCTTCAAGGCGCTGCTGTTCCTCGCGGCGGGCTCGGTGATCATCGGCATGCATCACGAGCAGGACATGCGCAAGATGGGCGGCCTGAAGAAGTACATGCCGATCACGTACTGGACCGCGCTGATCGGCACGGTCGCGCTCATCGCGGTGCCTGGAACATCCGGCTTCTTCTCGAAGGACATCCTGATCGACGCGGTGCATGAGTCGCATCTCGCGATGGCGCCGTACGCGTACTGGTCAGTGCTGCTCGGCGTGTTCGTGACCGCTTTCTACAGCTTCCGCCTGGTATTCATGACCTTCCATGGCGAGGAGCGCTTCCACGCCGATGAGCATCACAAGCCGCACGAGAGTCCCTGGGTCGTGACGCTGCCGCTGATCCTGCTCGCGATCCCGTCGCTGATCATCGGCTGGATCACGGTCGAGAGCGTGTTGTTCGGCGGCTACTTCGGCAACGCAATCACAGTGCTGCCGGTGCACGATGTGCTCGGTCACGTCAAAGAGGAATTCCACGGCCCGGTGCAGTTCGTCGTGCACGCATTTACGGGTCCTGCGGTCTATCTGGCTGCGGCTGGCGTGCTCGCGGCGTGGTACCTGTACATCAAACGCACCGATCTCCCAGGTCAGATCGCGGCGCGCGCGTCGGGGCTCTACACGCTGCTGGCGAACAAGTTCTACTTCGACGAGATCTACCAGGCTGTGTTCGCGCGCGGCAGCCGCGGCCTCGGCACGGCGCTGTGGCGCGTCGGCGATGTCGCGCTGATCGACGGTGGCATGGTCAACGGCTCGGCGCGCGTCGTCGGCTGGGTGTCCGGCCTGCTGCGTCAGCTGCAGTCGGGCTATCTCTATCACTACGCGTTCGCGATGGTCATCGGACTTTCCGCGCTGCTCGCGTGGTACGTGCTGCGGTAACAAGAAGCTATGCAGGACTGGCCGATACTCAGCGTACTCATCTGGCTGCCGATCTTCGGCGGCGTGGTCATGCTCGCGCTCGGCGAACGCAACGTCGCGCTCGGCCGTTGGATCGCGTTGCTCACGACGGCCGTGACCTTCGGCGTCTCGACGCTGCTGTGGGCGAACTTCGACAGCAGCACTGCGCTGATGCAGTTCGGCGAGGAGCACAGCTGGATCCCGTCGTTGAGCTCCGCGTACGCACTCGGCGTCGACGGCATCTCGATGCCGCTGATCCTGCTGACCACCTTCATCACGCCGCTGGTCGTGATCGCCAGCTGGACCGTGATCGAGAAGAAACCGGCGCAGTACTACGCCGCCTTCCTGATCCTCGAAGGCCTGATGATCGGCGTGTTCGCGGCGCTCGACGCGCTGCTGTTCTACGTGCTGTGGGAAGCGATGCTGATCCCGATGTTCATCATCATCGGCATCTGGGGCGGCCCGCGGCGCGTGTACGC
>DATJIP010000064.1:0-26832 GCA_035493235.1 Steroidobacteraceae bacterium | reverse complement strand
ATAGTTTGCTGCGCATGGTTCTCCGCCCTTGCCGCACAGTCTGCGGGAAGGCAACGGGCGAACCAGCCGGTCGACGCCTTGTTCAGACGTTAGTTTTGCTTGGGTTTATGCGGAGTGGACGAGTTTGAGCCGCGGGTGCGTGCGCGTAATCCGACTCAGCGATTCGACCGACTGCGGCACGGCGATGAAGATGCCCTGCGCGTACTCGACGCCGATGTCGGCGAGACAGGCGAGCACCTCGGCAGTCTCGACGCGCTCGGCGACGGTCTTGATGCCCATCGCGCGCCCGATCTGCGTGATGGCCTCGACCATGCTGCGGTCGACGTGATCGGTGGTGACGTTCTGAATGAACTGGCCGTCGATCTTCAGGTAATCGACCGGCAGGTTCTTCAGGTACATGAACGAGGACAGGCCGCTGCCGAAATCGTCCAGCGAGAACTGACAGCCGCGCGAGCGGAACTCGCGCATGAAGTGCACGACGTTCGGCAGGTTGGAGATTGCAGCCGTCTCGGTGATCTCGAAGCACACCGCGCCCGGGCTGAGATCGTAGGTCTGCAGCTCGTTGATCAGGAACTCGAGGAAGCGATCGTCGTTCAACGAAGTGCCTGACAGGTTGATCGACAGCGTGTAACCATGGCGGGCATCACCATCGGTGCGATAGTGCGCGAGCGTGCCCAGCGCCTGACTCACGACCCAGCGATCGATCATCGGCATGACGTTGTAGCGTTCGGCGGCCGGAATGAACTCGGCCGGCAGCACCAGCTCGCCGTTCTCGCCGCGCATGCGCACGAGCAGCTCGTAGTGACCGCGCGGATCGCGGTTGTTGCCGATTGCCACGATCGGCTGGTAGTACAACTCCAGGCGGTTTTCTTCGCAGGCGCGCGTCAGGCGCGAGACCCACTGCATTTCGCGGTGGCGCTCGGGTGCCGCGCCGTACTGATACATGTGTACGCGGTTGCGGCCCGAGTCTTTCGCGGCGTAGCACGCGACGTCGGAGGCGCTGAGGACGCTGCCGATGCTTTCGCTGCTGCTGTTGATCTCGACGATGCCGATGCTGACACCGACGTTCATCGCGCCGTCCTGCCATTCGAAGCGGTATTCGCGGATCGCCTGCCGCAAGCTGTCCGCAATCTTCGCGGCGCGCTCGGCGGTGCAGTCCTGCAGCAGAATGCCGAACTCGTCGCCGCCGAGACGCGCGATCGTGTCGCTGGTGCGAATGCGGGTCTGCAGAATGCCCGTGATCTGCTTCAGCAGGCGGTCGCCGGCCTGGTGACCGCAGGTGTCGTTGACGAGCTTGAACTGGTCGAGGTCGAGGTACAGCAGCACGTGCGTCGTGCCCTCGTCCGAGCGCGCGGTGAGCAGCGCTTCGTTCAGGCGATTCTCGAACTCGCGACGATTGATCAGGCCGGTCAGTGCGTCATGGCTCGCTTGATACGCGAGCGCGCGGCGCAGCCGCCGCTCGCGGCTCACGTCATGGAACACCATGACGGCACCGATGATGCGTCCGAGACGATCGCGGATCGGCGCCGCGGAATCCTGAATCGCGATCTCCTGACCGCGACGGTTGACCAGCACCGTCTGGTCGGTCACCGCAATGACGTTGCCTTCGCGCAGTGCGCGCGACACCGGATCTTCCAGCGGCTCGCGCGTCACTTCGTTGAGGATGTTGAACACTTCGCGCAGCGAGCGGCCCTGCGCCTCGATCGAATCCCAGCCGGTCAGATCTTCGGCTACCGGGTTGAGATACTCGATGCGGCCGGCCGCGTCGGTCGTGATCACGGCGTCGCCGATCGATTGCAGCGTGACCTGCGCTTTTTCCTTCTCCTCGAAGACCGCAGTCTCGGCGCGCTTGCGCTCGCTGATGTCGGAGATCGTGCCTTCGTAGCCGATCAGCTTGCCGTGCTCGTCTTTCACGGCGCGCGCGCTTTCGATCACCGTCAGCGTCGCGCCGTCCACGCGCTGCAGTTGGAACTCGGCGTTGCGGATCTCGCCATCGCGCTCGAGCGCCTCGATGATCGCGATGCGCTCCAGCGGATTGTGATAGATCGTCTCAGGCGCCTGCGCGAGCAGCTCGGCAGGGGAATTGAAACCGACCATGCGCGCCAGCGCCGGATTGACCGACAGGAAGCGCCCATCGCGCGTCGAGCTGTAGACGCCTTCCATCACGTTGTCGAACAGGCGGCGATAGCGCGCTTCGCTGGCACGCAACGCACCTTCCGACGTGCGCCGCTCGATCGCGATGCCGGCAAGCTGCGTCATGCGCGCCATCAGCTCGAAGTCTCTACGTAGTGGACTGCGCGGAGCTCTGAAGTAAAGCGCGACCGTGCCGAGGATGCGGCCATCGGACGCGTGAATCAGCGTCGACCAGCAACTGCGCAACCCCGCCGCGAGCACGACGTCGCGCATGTTCTCCCACAACGCGTCGCGGGCGATGTCAGCGACGATGACCTGCCGCTGCAGATACACGGCCGCCGCACACGAACCGTTGCGGACGGCTACCGGAATCGTCTCCGACGCGCGCGCGTAGTCGACTGGCAAACGCGGGCCGGCACAGAGATTCAATCGCGTGCCCGTTTCATCCAGCAACCGCAGCGCACACACCGTGTCGGGCGCAACGCGCTCCGTGACGTCGGTGATCGCTTCGAGCGTGATGCGCAGATCGACGTTCGCCGCAAGACGTTCGAACACGCGGCGCTCGCCGGCAGCGAGCAGCTCAGCGCGCTTGCGCTCGGTGATATCCGTGATGCTGCCGCGAATCAGCCGATGCTCACCCGACTGCAGACGCACCCAGCGCACTTCGCAGGGAATGTCGTTGCCGAGCGCATCGCGGAAGACCCATTCGAGCACCGGCGTCTCGCCGGCGAGCGTCAGCTCGAACTGCGCGCGCTTTGCGTCAGCGGATTGCGAGCCGTCGGGTTGCTGCGGCGGACTGAGCACGTCGGGGCTGCTCGACAACAGCACCGCGCGGTCCATCTTGAAGAAGCGCACCGCGTTCTCGTTGACGTCGACGAGCTGATTACGATCGAGGTCGACCACCACGATGATCTCGGGTGCGTGCTCGACCAGCGTGCGATAGCGAGCCTCGCTGTCGCGCAGTGCCGCGTCGGCAGCTTTGCGATCCGTGGTATCGCGCAAGCAGACGACGTACAGCGTGCGGCGATTCAGCTGCGTCTTGCTGACCGCGAGCTCGGCGGGAAAGTAGGTGCCGTTGGAATGCAGACCGAGCGTCTCGTGCGCAGCGAGATCGACCTGCGTGTCGTCGAGTCGCGCGGCCAGCTCTTCGAGCTGTGCAGGCAGCGTTTGCTTATCGGCGAGTTGCGGGAGCAGGAAGCTCAGCGAGCGTCCGGTGATCTCTGCCTCCGCGTGACCGAACACGCGCTGGCCCGTGGCGTTGAGCGAGACGATGTGGCCGGCTTCGTCGACGGTGACGATGACGTCTTTGACGTGATCGAGCACAGCCTGCAGCTGGCTTGCGGTGCTCTCGCGCAACTCGCGCGTCAGCGTCGTGGCCTCATCGGACATGAGCTGCATCGAGCGCACGATCCCGCGGCGCTCGTCGTCGGCGCGCACATAGGTGCTCTCTACGGCAGTGAGCAGCTTGGCGACGTCGATCTCGCCATTCGCCCCCAGCGCGTCCTTGACCTGCTTGTCGAGCAGTCGATGCATCTCGTCCTAGGTCCGGGCAAATAGCCCGCATGACAGCACAGGCTGTCCCTCATCCTAGGGCGACGGGTGCGCCGCAAAGTGTGAGCCACCTCGCGGTTTTATGTGAAAGCTGAATGACGGTTTCTGAAATAGAAACCGGGGGTTATGTAGAACCTATTCGGCCGTCTCTTCCTCGCGTCCAGCCCGCTTGCGCTCGTGCTCCTTCAGAGCGCGTTTGCGCAGCCGGATCTGCGTCGGGGTGACCTCGACCAGCTCGTCGTCGGCGATGAACTCCATCGCCTGCTCCAGCGTGTATTTGATCGGCGGGACCAGGACGATGTTCTCGTCGCGGCCTGCAGCGCGGATGTTGGTGAGCTTCTTGCCCTTCAGCGGATTGACGACCAGGTCGTTGTCGCGGCTGTGGATGCCGACGATCTGCCCTTCGTAAACCTCGTCGCCGTGCGACGCCATCAGACGGCCGCGCTCCTGCAGGTTGAACAGCGAATACGCCAGCACCTTGCCTTGCGCGTTCGAGATCAGCACGCCGTTGGTGCGCTGGCCGATCTCCCGGTCCAGCAACGGGCCGAAGTGATCGAAGATGTGGTGCATGATGCCGGTGCCCGACGTGAGCGTGCGGAACTCGGTCTGAAAACCAATCAGGCCGCGCGAAGGGATCACGTAGTCGAGGCGCACGCGTCCCTTGCCGTCGGGATACATGCCGGTGAGCTGGCCGCCGCGCTCGCCGAGCTCCTGCATGATCGCTCCCTGCGTGCTCTCGTCCAGGTCGACGGCGAGCGTCTCGTACGGCTCGCACGGCTGGCCTTCGATCTCCTTGATGACGACTTTCGGCCGCGAGACCGCGAGCTCGTAGCCTTCGCGCCGCATGTTCTCGAGCAACACGCCGAGGTGCAGCTCGCCGCGGCCGAAGACGCGGAACTTGTCGGGATCGTCGGTTTCCTCGACGCGCAGCGCGACATTGGTCAGCGCCTCGCGCAGCAGCCGCTCGCGAATCTGGCGGCTGGTGACGTACTTGCCGTCGCGGCCGCAGAACGGCGAGTTGTTCACCTCGAACGTCATGCTGATCGTCGGCTCGTCCACCACCAGGTGCGGCAGCCCCTCCGGCACTGCGGGATCGCAAATCGTCTCGGAAATTTCGGGATATTCGATACCCGCGAACGCGACGATGTCGCCGGCGCTCGCCTCTTCCGCCTCGACGCGATGCAGGCCGAGAAAGCCCATCACCTGCATGATGCGTTCGTTGCGCACCTTGCCTTCCCGATCCACCACGACGACCGGGCTGTTGCGACGGATCTTGCCGCGCTTGATGCGCCCGATGCCGATCGCCCCGACGTAGCTCGAGTAGTCGAGCAAGCTCACCTGCAACTGCAGCGGGCCGTTCTCATCAACGTCCGGTGGCGGGCAGTTTTTCACGATGGCTTCGAACAGCGGCGTCATGTCGGCAGCCGGCTGTCCCGGCTCGTTGCCTGCGAAGCCGCGCAGCGCGGAGGCATACACCACCGGAAAATCGAGCTGCGCCTCGCTGGCGCCGAGTTTGTCGAACAGGTCGAAGGTTTGATCGAGCACCCAGTGCGGGCGCGCTTCTTCGCGATCGATCTTGTTGATCACGACGATCGGCCGCAGCCCGTGCTTGAACGCCTTCTGCGTGACGAAGCGCGTCTGCGGCATCGGGCCGTCGACTGCATCGACGAGCAGCAGCACCGAATCGACCATCGAGAGCACGCGCTCCACTTCGCCGCCGAAGTCGGCGTGCCCCGGCGTGTCGACGATGTTGATGCGGTAGTCGCGCCACTGGATCGCGGTGTTCTTCGCCAGGATCGTGATGCCGCGCTCGCGCTCCAGCGCGTTCGAATCCATGACGCGCTCGGGCACGATCTCGCGCGCCGCGAACGTGCCCGACTGCTTCAGGAGCTGATCGACGAGGGTGGTCTTGCCATGATCGACGTGCGCGATGATGGCAATGTTGCGGAGCTGGGCGGTGGACACGGGGGCAGATCGGCGGCCGAGAGGGCCGCGGATTCTACCCTAATCGGGCTCCCCGCACGTCGGGCTTTAGCCCTTCTTCTTCTCGGTCGTTTCCTGGGCCTTCGCCGGCTGGACTGCCTCGCCGGAAGCGTCGGTCTGGGGGGCCGCCTTCTGCTGGACCGGCACGTTGCCGACCGAGAATGGCACTGCGAACGTGCGGCTCAGGTTCTGATTGCCGATCTGGGTCGTAGCCACGACCGAAAGGTAGAAGACGCCGGCGCGGTCGGGCAGCACGGTCACGGTGTGCATGTAAGGCTTGGAGGGCACGACATCGGCAAAGCTCGCCGTCAACGGGCCCGACAGCGTCACGCCGTCTATGCCGCTGACCAGGATGTCCAGGGAATCCACGCCCGCCTGCGGAATGAATGCGAGTTGCAGCTCGGTCGGCGTGCCGACCGCGGGCTTCGACGCAAAGTCATAGCGGATGAGGACGGCTGCGCCCGGCTTGCCGTTGCCGACCGCATGCGCCATGCGCGCGAGCGGATCCGCCGGCGCCTGCTTCGCTACGGGTTTCGGCCCGGCCCCAGTCGGATCCGGATCGTCCGAGCCGCAGGCTGCCAGCGCGAGGCCGGCGATCGAAACAACAACGACTAAGCGGTTCATCCTGATCATGCTCAATTCCCCGTGATCTGCACGGTCATGCAGCGCGGCTGCGGGTTGGTGACCAAGCTCATCTCGAAGTCGTAGACCTCGATGATGACGGTACCGGCGGCAAGCACGAACTGCGAGATGGTCTCGTGACCAGGCGTGCTGTGTGGTGCATTGCCCGCCGGAGTACTCGCACCGAACTGGACCAGCCCACCACGCCGTAGAACGAAAACATCCGGGTCCGTAGCGAAGGTTGTCGTGGGATCCATGGGCGCCGGCGCGCCATCGACCTGGATCGCAACCGCTCGCGAGGTGTCATTGTCGAATCGTATGAAAACGCGATTGCCCAGCTTGTTCGTGGTGTCGTCCCCGAATGGCGAGCGACTACAGACCGAGATCGGCTGATTGAGCATGATCGTCTTGTAAATCGGCAGGATGCCCGTCGCGCCGCCGGCATTGCTCTCGCCGGCACCGAAATCGTCGGTGCCGTGAATGTTCTCGCCCGCAAGCAGATCGTCGAGCCCCGCCGCTGCGCTCGGCGTACCAGCACGCAGCGCGTCGGCGAATGTGAAGATGCTGGTCAGCGCATCCGTGTCCTTGAGCATTTGGCTGGTTAT
Source organism: Steroidobacteraceae bacterium (assembly GCA_035493235.1). Lineage (GTDB taxonomy): Bacteria > Pseudomonadota > Gammaproteobacteria > Steroidobacterales > Steroidobacteraceae > Steroidobacter. The sequence goes on along the minus strand of DATJIP010000064.1, from coordinate 19,939 downwards.
TGCCGTGAAGATCGGCGTGAAACCGAGCGCCACGGTGTCGCCGGGCTCGTTGGCCGGGTCGAACAGGTCCCACAGAATCTCGCCGACCGAGAACTCCGAGAACCAGCCCTCGGTGGCCCCATCGCTGGCGTCGGCGTCCGCTTCGAGATCGAAAGAGAAGTCGTCCGTCACGCCCTGCTGCGAATCGCGATAGACCGAGTTGCCGAGGACCATGCCGGAAAAGGCGTCGCCCCAGCCTTCGCCGAACGCCACGCGCAGGTCGAGCGGCAGGTCGTTACCGTGCTGGCCGCCGATGGAATCGGAGCGGCCGAATTTGTCTTCGACGTAGTGACCGAACTCGTGCGCGATCACCGACTGATCGAACTCGTCCGTATCGCCCGCGCCGTTGGCGAAGTCACCGAGGATGTAGATGCCGTCGCTGTTCGTTTGATTGCAGGAGTCGCGGTCGTTGGTCCCGAATACCTGATAGCTGGTCGTACCGATGTCGCCGGTGTCCGGGCAGAAGCGGTTAGCGGTCGGCCGGTTCTGATCGCTCCAGAACATTCGCAGCTCGGGGAACTCCGTGCTGGGCGCGGCACTCAGCACCAGCTCCTTGGCGCGATACGCAGTGTCGAGAATCGCGAATGGCGCGGCCGCGCGCGTGCCGGTGTAGCTCGTCGTGCCGAAACCTGTCGCTGCGCGCAGGTTGCGAGTGCTGTCCGCAGTGCCGCTGCTGGCCGGACTGCCATCGAGCGCATACAGCGCATCGTTGGTGCCAGCCGTAGTGTTGTTGCGAACGGAAAAATTCCAGGTCGGCGCGGCGTCGGACTTCACCATCTCGGCACGCGCGCGGATGAACAGATTGCGACCGGACGGCACGCTCACCGAGTAATTGCCGTTGGTATCGGTGGTCGCCGTGGCCAGCACAGAACTGTTGCCGGCATCGATCGCCTGTACCGTCACTTGTCTCGCCGGCGATTCGACGGGCGCAGTCGGATTGAGGCCGTTGCCCAGTGTCGCGTCGAAGCCGATGCGATCGAACGTGATGCGGCCGCTGATCGTGACGCTAGCCGGCGGAGGCGTGCTGCTGCTGCCGCCACCACCACCACCACACGCGGATAACACCAGGCTGGCGAGCACCAAGGCGGTCGCCGATCGAACCAGTCGTGAATGTGGCGAATTCATGGGATGCGGGAAGTCGGTCCATTCCAGGGCGCGCCGAACCTACCACAGCGCGCGCTCGGACGAAAACCAAGCCGGTCGCAGTTGCGCCGGCCCCTATAGCTCGAGCGGTCCTTCCGCAATCGCAGCCAGCTGCTCGCGTAGCGCCAGGATCTGGTTCTCCCAGTAGCGCGGCTCGATGAACCAGGGGAATGCAGCCGGGAACGCCGGGTCGGTCCAGCGGCGCGCCAGCCACGCCGAATAATGAATCATGCGTAATGTGCGCAGGCTTTCGACCAGCACCAGCTCGCGCGCATCGAAAGTCGCGAAGTGCGAGTAGCCTTCGAGCAAGTGCGCGAGTTGCTCGCTCATCTCGCGACGCGAGCCGGACAGCAGCATCCACAGATCCTGGACCGGCGGGCCCATCAGGCAATCGTCGAGATCGACGAAGTGCGGACCGGTGTCGGTCCACAGCACGTTGCCGCGATGACAATCGCCATGCAGCCGCACCTCGGCAACGCCCTGTGCAGCGTCGAACGCTGCGTGGATTTCATTGAGCAGATCTGCAGTCAGCGATTCGTACGCGGTTTGTAAGTGCGGCGGGATCCAGTCGTGCGCCAGCAGGTAGTCGCGCGGCTCGTGCCCGAGACGCTCGATCTCGATGCGGCCGCGATGACGGAAGCGCTGCCGCTTGCCGATCAGGTGGATGCGGCCGAGAAAGCGGCCCATCCATTCGCGCTCGGTGCGCGTGCCGAGTTCCGGCCAGCGTCCGCCGCGCCGCTCGAACACCGCGAAAGAGAACCTGTCGTATTCGAACAGCGTGCGGCCGTCCTGCACCTGCGGCGGCACCACGGGAATTTCCGCCGCCGCGAGTTCGAGCGCGAAGCCGTGCTCCTCGACGATCGCCGCCGTGCTCCAGCGCTGCGGTCTGTAAAACTTCACCACCAGCGGCGCGCCGCGCTCGACGCCGACCTGGTAAACGCGATTCTCGTAGCTGTTCAATGCGAGGATGCGACGGTCCGAGACGTAGCCCAGCGACTCCACCGCCGCGATGATGACGTCGGGCGTGAGACGGTCGTACGGATGCGGGCTCACCCGCTTGTCATGACTCATCAAGGAAGGGCTCATGCGCGAATTGTGGAACTTATCTGCTATGACGGATACTTCTTCATCATGACAATTCTCGTGACCGGCGGCGCCGGGTACATCGGCAGCCATGTCGTCCGCCAGCTCGGCGAACGCAAAGAAAAGGTAGTCGTGCTCGACACGCTCGTCTCGGGCTTCCGCTCAGCGGTCGTCCACGGCGAACTGGTGGTCGGCGACGTGGGCGATCGTGAACTGGTCGCACGCCTGCTGCGCGAGCGCGGGGTGGATACGGTAATGCACTTCGCGGCCAACACAGTCGTGCCGGAGTCCGTCGCCAATCCACTGAAGTACTACGGTAACAATACCTGCGCGACTCGCAATCTCCTGCAGTGCTGCCAGGAGGCCGCGGTCAAGCATTTCGTATTTTCTTCAACTGCCGCCGTGTACGGTGTTCCCGCCGGCGGCGTCGCGGCCGAGGATTCGCCGACCGCGCCGATCAACCCATACGGCACTTCGAAGCTGATGAGCGAGTGGATGCTGCGCGACGTCGGCGCGGCGACTGCACTGCGCTACGTGGTGCTGCGCTACTTCAACGTAGCGGGCTCGGATCCGGGTGGGCGCATCGGGCAGTCGACGATCGACGGCACGCTGCTCACCAAGGTCGCGTGCGAGGTCGCGGTCGGCAAGCGTCCGCACGTCGCGATCTTCGGCACCGACTATGCGACGCCGGATGGCACCGGCGTGCGCGACTACATTCACGTCGAGGACCTCGCCGCTGCGCATCTCAACGCGCTCGACTACCTGCGCCGGGGCGGCGCGTCGACGACGCTGAACTGCGGCTACGGCCACGGCTACAGCGTCCGCGAAGTGATCGCGATGGTCGACCGGCTGAATGGCCGGCCGCTCAAGACGATCGAACAGCCGCGGCGCGCGGGGGATCCGCCGTCGCTGATCGCCCGGGCCGAACGTGTCCGTCAGGTCCTCGGCTGGTCGCCGCGGCATGACAACCTGGAAGCGATCGTGCGCTCGCAGCTCGAGTGGGAGCGGCGGCTGCAGCGCGAGCCGCAATTGCAGCGAAATTCCTAGCGGAAAAGTGGTTACAGGCCGCGCGGAATGCGACGCGCGCCACAAGCCCCAGGCTATGTTAAAGCGCTAGAATGCGCTGCAGATGCGCCTGCCCCGCCCCAAGTCCCTGAGCAGCTTGATGCTGACCGGCTTCGCGCTGGTTTCCGTCCCATTGCTGCTCGCGGTCGTGATTGCCGCGACCAAGGTGCGGGCGCTGTCCGAGGAGAGCGCGGCGCTGGTTCGCAGCGGCGTCGAGACCGCCCACTTGACGCAGCAACTGTTCCAGCAGATCGCGTCGATCGAGCGCAGCGCCAAGCTGTATCAGGTGCTCAACGATCCCGGCCTGACCGAGGTCTATCGCGACAGCCGCGAGCGCCTGCTGGTCATCCTGAACAACATCGAGACCGCTGCTCCCGATAGCGCGCGCCAGAAGCAGATCCAGGAACTGCGGCAATCGCTGCGTCGAGTCGACACCGCGTTGCTGGCGAGGGGAACTGTGGCACCGGAACTGGTGCGCGATGCGGTCGAAGCGATTGCACCGATGTGGGACGCAGCGTTCGAGCTGTCCGCCTCCACTGGCGAGCGCATCGAAACCGGGCTCTCGCGCCTGCAGGCCACGACCGCCGAGACCCAGCAGTATCTGTTCTGGCAGTCGGCCGCGCTGATCCTGCTGACGGCGCTGCTGGTCACCGTGTTCACGTTCCTGCTGATGCGCCCGATCCGCGCGATCGACAGCGCCATCAGCCAGCTCGGCAAGGGCACGTTCTCGAAGCCGATCGGCGTGCGCGGCCCGACCGACCTGGTCAACCTCGGTCGCCAGCTCGAGTGGCTGCGCATGCGGCTGCTGGAGCTCGCGCAGGAGCGCAACCGCTTCCTGCGGCACATGTCGCACGAGCTGAAGACGCCGCTCGCCAGCATTCGCGAAGGCACGGAACTGTTGATGGACGGCGCGGTCGGTGAGCTGGACAGCGCACAGCGCGAGGTCACGACGATCCTGCGCGACAACGGCATCAAGCTGCAGCAGCTGATCGAGAACCTGTTGTCGTTCAGCGCCTGGCAGGCGCGGCACTCGGGGCTGGAGATCAGCGAGTTCCGGCTGCGGCCGCTGATCAAGTCGGCGCTCGAGACGCATCAGCTCACCTTGCTCGCACAACGCGTGCATCTCGATCTCAAGGTGCAGGACGTGGAGTTGCGCGCCGATCGGGCAAAGCTGAAACTGATCCTGGATAATCTGTTGTCGAACGCACTCAAATACAGTCCGCGCGGCGGTACGATTTTTATTCACGCGCACGCGGACAAAGACCTGCTGGTGCTCGACGTGGCCGATACCGGGCCGGGTATCACCAAGGAAGAGCGCGGCGCCATTTTCGAGGCGTTCTACTCGGGCCGCGCCCCCACGGCCGGCCATCTCAAAGGCACTGGCATCGGCCTGTCGGTCGTCTCGGAATTCGTGCAGGCCCACGGAGGCTCGGTGGAGATTTTGGACGGCGTGTTCCCCGGCGCGCACTTTCGCATTCGTCTGCCGCTCGCACCGGCACTCGAAGCGGAGCCGGCTTGACCATGCTCGCTCGCTGCTGCTTCGTTGCGAGTCTGCTGACCGCCCTCGGCGGTTGCGGGCTCACGGACAAGCTCGGCAGCGAGCCGCTGCCCGCGCCGATCGTGGCGCCGGCACAGATCTCCGCGAGCGGACTGCGCGCGTATCTCGACACGATGGAGGGACTCGCGAGCCCCGATCCGGCGCGACAAGCGGACGTGTTCTACGAAGTCGAACGCGAATACACACGCGCGCCGACGACCGCGAGCACGCTGCGTTATGCGGTTGCGCGTGTAACTCCTGGACATCCGGCGAGCAACGCGCAAGAAGGCAAGCGGCTGCTGGAAACGTTGCTCGCCACGCCGGAACGAATGACGCAGGAGGAACGTGTATTCGCTCAAGTGTTGCTGCACGAGACGAACACGCGCCTGAAGCTCGAAGCTGAGAATCGTCGGCTGCTGGCGACACTCGACGACCGCGGCCGGTCGCAGGCAAACTCGGATAAGCGGGTGCAAGCGCAACTTGAGGAAAACGCGCGTCTGCGTCGCCAGCTCGCCGAGGCCCAGCAGAAGCTGGATGCGATCAAAGAAATCGAGAGGTCCATCATTGAACGCAGTCCCACGCCCCCTGGCAGTCGCGATGCCAACTCAAGTGAAACGCAAAGCTCGTCTACTAGTCGTTGACGACGATCCTGGGCTGCTGCGGCTGCTCACGATCCGTCTGCGCGCGGAAAATTACGAAGTCGATGCAGTCGAGAGCGCGGCCGCGGCACTCGCGGCGCTGGGACGCGTGCGTCCCGATCTCGTCATCACCGACTTGCGCATGGACCAGATGGACGGCATCGGTCTGCTCAAGGAAATCCAGACCCGCGCGCCCGGGCTGCGCGTCATCATTCTTACCGCGCATGGCACGATTCCGGATGCAGTGCAGGCCACGCAGAGCGGCGCGTTCGCGTTCCTCACCAAGCCGGTCGACAAGCAGGAACTGCTCGATCAGGTCGGCAAGGCGCTGAAGGTTTCCGGCTTCGCCGACACGACCGAAGATTGGCGCAGCGAGATCGTTACACGCAGCGCGGTCATGGAAGAGCGGCTGGCTCAGGCACACATGGTCGCGGGCACCGACGCGCGCGTCATGATCACTGGCGAGAGCGGCACCGGCAAAGAGCTGCTGGCACGCGCGATCCATCGCGCGAGCCCGCGTCGCAACCGGCCGTTCGTCGCGATCAATTGCAGCGCGATGGCCGAGAACCTGCTCGAGAGCGAGCTGTTCGGTCACGTCAAAGGCGCCTTCACCGGCGCGATCCGCGAGCACCGCGGTCTGTTCCAGGCTGCCGACGGCGGCACGCTGATGCTCGATGAAATCGGCGACATGCCGATGCGTCTGCAAGTGAAGCTGTTGCGCGTGCTGCAGGAGAACCAGGTGCGCCCGGTCGGCAGCACTGAGGCAACGACGGTGAACGTGCGCATCATCTCCGCCACGCACCGCGATCTGAAGCAGCTGATCATGGGCGGACATTTCCGCGAGGATCTCTACTATCGACTGAACGTCGTGCACATCGAGATGCCGTCGCTCAACAAGCGTCGCGAAGACGTGCCGCTGCTGGTCTCGCACTTCCTCGAGAAGATCGCGCAGGAGAGCAGCCAACAGCGCCACATCTACGCGCCGGAAGCCGTCGAGCTGCTGGTCAGCGCAGATTGGCCCGGCAACGTGCGGCAGCTGGAAAACGTCGTGCGGCAGAACGTCGCGTTGGCAACCAGTCCGATCATGAGTGCCGAGCTGGTGCAGGCGGCGCTGGGCGGCGGTCCGACGCGTCTGCCCTCCTTCGACGAAGCGCGCGACGAGTTCACGCGCAATTACCTGTCGCAGATCCTGCAGATCACGGGAGGTAACGTCAGCCAGGCGGCACGGCTCGCGAAGCGCAATCGCACCGACTTCTACAAGCTGCTCGCGCGTCATCAGCTGACGCCGGAAGACTTCAAGCAGCGCTAGCGCTTCCGCGGCGAGTCGCGCGTCGCATCATGCAGCGCCGCGCAAACGTGCCCGGCGAAATGCTCCCACGTGAGCTCTGTCTCGGCGCGGCGCCGGCCTGACCGACCGAGACTGGCTCGCAGCTCGGGATGACGCCACAGCCTTTCGATGGACGCTGCAAGCTCGTCGACGTCTCGCGGATCGACCAGCAGACCCGTCTTGCCGTCCACGATCGCATCCTCGACACCGCCGGAGCGCCCGCCGATGACCGGTCGTTCACAAGCACTCGCCTCGACGTACACGAGCCCGAAGCCCTCGACATCGTTGTCGCTGTCCCGAAATCGCGCCGGCATCACAAAGACATCGCAGGCGGCATACAGGTCAGGCAGATCCTGCGCCGGCACGCTGCCGAGGAAGCGCACGCAGTCGCTCACTCCCAGCTCCCCTGCCAAGCGCTTCAGGATCGGCTCCTGTGCCCCTTCGCCAGCAATGACGTAGATCAGCCGAGGAATCGTGTGGCGCAGCTTCGCGATCGCCCGCAGCACCATGTCGTGCCCCTTGCGCTCGACCATGTTGGCCACGGTCAACAACATGAAGCGGTTCGGCTCGATGCGTAACCGTTCGCGATATGCGGCCGCTCGGGCTGCATTGGGCGAGAATCGATCCGTATCGCAGCCTGGGTGAACGACCCGCACGCGGGCCGGCAGCACGCCCAGCTGGTGCAACAAACCGGCGGTGTAGCGACTGTTCGCGAGCACTGCACTCGCACTCCTCAGCGCTGCGAGCGGCCGCTGCCACTCCGTCTCGCGCAGCGAGAGTATCTCGTTGCCGTGAGCAAACATGATGAACGGCAGCCTGAGCGCGCTGCGCGCCAGCAGGCCAATGTGGCCTTCGGTGCTGGTCGCAAGTATGAGCGCGCGGATCTGATGGCGACGCTTGAGGGCGGCGAGCAACGCGGGCATCACCACGTAGTCGAATGGCGTGAACAGCCGAAACGCCGCAGCTGCCCGATAGACTCGCGCTCGACCCTGCGTCGTCTCGAGATGAGTCGCGCCCGGGATGCCGACCAGGCAGCGCAGATTCGGCGAGGCTGCATGCATGACCAGCCGTTCCATCATCGTGGAGATTCCGCCTATTTGCGGCGGAAAGTAGTCGCGGGCTACGAGCAGCGCACTTGGAAACGCGAGCGCGGCGGCAGCCTCACACGTTTCGGGGGCAGGGGTTGCGGGCAAAATGGCAGACATGAGTCGTATTCAGAACTGGAAATAGATGAACGGTTGCGCAAGCCCGTTCTGGGCCACGACGTAGGACAGCACGGCCGCACCGAACAACGCATGCCGCACCACCAGTCGTCGCACTTCACCGCCCATGAGAGTCGACGCGAGCTGCTGCGTGTTCCGATAGAGGAACTCCGCCAGGTACAGCCCGCCGATCAGCAGCCAGAGATAACGGGCCTGCAGAACGCCGACGCGCTCGACGCCGGCGATCCCGTCGGGCGAAAGCATGCCCGTGAGAATCAGCCAGACCTGCGACAGCGACGTCGCACGAAACAGTATCCAGCCGAGGCAGACGATTGCGAACATCGTGACGACCGAGATCGGGGCGAGCCAGCGCGCGCCTGCCACGCGATTCGACCAACTCCCCTCGTCCGCCGCAGCCCAGCGTTCGGAAATCGCCAGGTAGCCCGCGATTACCACGCCCCAGTACAGGCCGAAGACCAGGAAGGTCCAGTTCGCACCGTGCCACAGACCGATGAGACCCATGGAGATGATGTGTGCCTTGTACTTGCTCGCCCAGCCGCCCTGGCGCATGAAGCGCATGGCGAGCGGGAAGTAGAGATAGTCCTGGAACCATTGTGACAGGCTGATGTGCCAGCGGCGCCAGAACTCGACCGGATTGCGGGAAAAGTACGGGAAGTCGAAGTTGCGTATCAGCTCGAAGCCGAGGGTGCGCGCAGTGCCGCGCGCAGTGTCCGAATAACCGGAGAAATCGCAATAGATCTGGAAGGCGAAGAACACCGTCGCGCTGAGCAACGTCGTGCCCGAATAGGCCGTCGGATCCGCGTAGACCGCGTTCACGTACGGGGCGAGGTTGTCCGCTATCACGATCTTCTTGAACAAGCCCCAGACGATCAGCTGCAGGCCGCTTTCGAACGCAGTCCCCGCGAACATCCGCTCGCGCTTGAACTGCGGCAGCAGATGCGTCGCACGCTCGATCGGACCTGCCACGAGCTGCGGGAAGAATGCCACGTAGAGCGCATAGTCGAGCAAACTGCGCTCGGCAGCGAGCTTGCCGCGGTAGACATCGACGACGTAGCTCAGGCTCTGGAACGTGTAGAAGGAAATACCGACCGGCAGCACGATCTCCAGCGTGCGCACGTGGGCCTGAAAGCCGATAGCGTTGAGCAGCTGGACGGCTTCGCTGACGAAGAACCCGTAGTATTTGAAGAAGCCGAGGAATCCCAGATTCACCGCCACACTGGTAATCAGCAATGCGCGCCTGCGCTTCACGTCCTGCGTGGCGGCGACCAGCCGGCCGACGCCGAAGTCGACCAGCGTGCTGGCCATCAGCAGCAGCAGGAATTTCCAGCTCCACGCACCGTAGAAGATGTAGCTTGCGGCGAGCAGCAGCACGTTCTGCGGCCGCCGCCGTCCAATCGCCCAATACAGGCAGAACACGACGAACAGGAAGACGATGAATGTCGGTGAGTTGAACAGCATGTCTGCGTACCAGTTGCTCGACCGCTCTCTTTATACGTCCGACGTCGACAAAAGGTGGTCACGCAGCTCGCCGAGGAAAGCGGCCGCACGCATGCCATCCGAAATGCGGTGATCGAAGCTCAGCACGAGATCCTGGTGACCGGTCCCCGGGCGTTCGGCGCAGATGCCGAGTATCGCCGCCTGCCGATCGTTGAGCACCGGTATGAAGTGAGTCACACCATATGACGAAAGATCGGTCACGGTGAAGGTGCCGCCGATCACGTCGTCCATCTTGAGCTCGTTGCGGAAATAGCAAAGCGAGAGCTCCCGGACTGCGCGCGCAACGCTCAGGCGCGAATGCAGATGCGACGCCTGCACGACCGGCACCTTCAGGCCCCGGCCGGCGTTCACCGCAAAGCCAATGGCGATATCCCGATAGCGCCAACCACGGCCCGACGCGAAAAACCCATTGAGATCGGGATAGTCGCCGAGCAACGCGGCAGCTTCGTGGATCACGAGTTCGAGCAGGCTGAACGGTGCTCCGTCCTCGTCGCGCAGACTTTGCATTCGAGCGCGCACGCTATCGCACGGCACGGAGACCGTGACCATGCTCGGGACCACGGCTCGATACACGTCCGTCAGGCGCGCAGCCTCCGCGAGCTTCGATGTGCTCTCCTCGATCGGCTCGGCTCCGTCAAAGCGCTCAGCGCTCGCACGACCGGCACCTCGGCGCGCCGCCGCGGCCTCGACTTCCGACAGCTCGATGCGGCCTTGCCCTGAGAAATCCGCAACCGTCAGCCCGAGCTCACGCATGCGCCGCAGCGCCTTGCGCGTAAAACGTTCGTCGCCGTCACCCGCGGACCCGCTGCTTGCAACCGGTGACGAGCCTTCCTGCGGCGGCTGCGCGTCGGCCTGATCTGCGATCCACGCGAGCGGCGTCCCCACCTGTACCAGACTCTTGACAGCGTGCTCATAGACGAGGAAGCCGGCGCGATCCGCATGGACATCGAAGGTCGCCTTGCTCGTCTCCAGCGTCGCAATGACCTGCTCCGCCGCCACGCGAGCTCCCGAGCCAACGTGCCAGGCGACGATCACCGCGTGCTCGTCGTTGACGTTCATCTGCGGCACCAGCAGTGGCGACAGGTCAGGCATCGAAGAGCTCCAGGCACAGCTCGTAGATGTCATCCTCATCGGGCAGAACCATGCGCTCCAGATCGATGGAACTCGGGATCGGCGCAGCGTGCGCGGCGAGGCGCCGCACTCGCAGCGGCGCGCTGCCTCGGTAACCGAGCGCGACGCCAGCAATCACTTCCGCAGCCAGGTCGAATCCTTCCGCACCTTCCTCGATCACCAGCAATCGTCCGGTCCGCGTCACCGACTCGCGTATGGGTTCGATATCGAGCGGCGACACCGACAGCGGGAACAGCAGTTCCAGCGCGATCTCCTCGCGCGCAGCGAGCGCGGCGGCTGCCTGCTCCGCGATGCCGCTCATCCGCCCAAAGGCGACGATCGTGATGTCCGGCTGACCCGGCGGCCTCAGCACTGTCGTCGGCAGCAGCGCTGCCGACTCGAGGCGTGCATAGCCTTCGGGTAGCGCTGCATCTGCACGCTCGCGATACAGGAGCTTGTTCTCGATCAGAAGCACCGGATCGTCGACGGTGCGCAGCGCCTCGTACATAGCGTCGACGCGCGTGCGCGCGTGCAGGATGGCAACGACAAGTCCCGGCACGCCAGCGAAGTGCTTCTCGATGTTCTGGCTGTGGGTCGGCCCGTAGCCGCGCCCGCCGCCCATCGGTGCTCGCACGAGCAGCGGCGCTGTCACCTGCTCCGCGTACATGCCGCGGAACTTGGCAGCGTGGTTGAGCAGCTGGTCGAAACACAAGGCGAGAAAATCGCCGAACATGATCTCGACGACCGGCCGCCGTCCGCCCAGCGCAAGTCCGTTGCCGATGCCTACGATACCGGCCTCGCTGATAGGTGTATTGATCACACGCTGAGGAAACTCGTCCGACAGCCCGCGCGTGGCCTTGAAGGCACCGCCGTATGGGGAGCGCAGATCCTCGCCTAGCAAGATGACGCGCTCATCGTCTCGCAACCACTTGCGGAGCGCCCGATTGATCGCCTCGAGCTGGGTTCCAGGTTCGACCTGCGTGACGGCCGAGAGGCTGCCGTGCGTGAGCGCACTCAGTGCGGCGGGCTTTGTATGTGCGGCCTCGCTGCTGGCGCTCGCAACTGCCCGCTCGACGCGCTCATGGGCTGCGCGTACGCGCTCGTGCTGGCCGCCGAGTGACGAGATGAAACGGTTGACCGGATCGCGCTCGGCGTAGTGACGGATCTCCCCGCTGTCGCGATCGTCATCCCCTTTCGAATGTGCCGCGAGACGATAAGTATCCACGCGCACGAACGCCGGCGAGCAGGTCGTGCGGACGTGGTCCGCCGCGGCGCGCATGGTTGCACCGAGCGCCTCATGCTCCCAAGTGCTGCCAGAAGACGTGCAAATGCCGAAGGCCTCTGCTCGCGCACAGATGTCACCAGCGAGGGTCTCGCGCTGCGAGGTCGACTGTGCATACAGATTGTTCTCGAGCATGATCAGCAGCGGCAGTCCCCACTTGGATGCGATGTTGAAGGTCTCGTACACGACACCCTCGCCCAGCGTGCCATCGCCAACACAAACGGCGACGATGCCACCGCTCTGTGACAGCTTTTGCGCATAAGCGATGCCCGCGCTGACCGGGACTATGCCCCCTTGCACGCCGTTGCTGAAGAATTGCCGGCCGCACAGGTGCTGACTGCCGCCGATCCCCCGGCAAACGCCCGTCCGACGCCCCATCACTTCGGCGATGAGTCCTTCCACATCGCCGGTCCAGGCGATGAAGTGACCATGGCAGCGATGATTGGAAAAAATGATGTCGCGCTCGCGATCAAGGCTGTCGGCCAACATCACTGCGGACAATTCCTGGCCGATGCACGTATGAGTAGTGCCGGCGACCTTGCCCTCGGCGAATAGTCGCAAGAGCCGCTCTTCGACCGCGCGGATCAGCACGGCGAGTTCGAGATGCTGGTCGAGTGACGCACTCACTTGACGCGCTGACGGATGCGCTCCGTCACGATCGGGATGCTGATCATGTCCGTGGCGTCGGCGCCGTCGAAACGCACGCCGAACTCCTGCTCGAGGGCAATGATGAGCTCGACGTGCTTGAGCGAAGTCCAGCGGGGCTCATCGACACGACGCAGCTCGGCGCCGAACGGGACGCGCGGACCGAAGACGGAGGTAAACGTCTTGTGAATTCGCGCCATGATCTCTGTGGACACCTAGCGATTCCTCGCGATGACTGACACGGGACGGACTAATGGCGCGCGCTGAGCTTTGGCAACCGACGCTTGTTCAGCTCGTCGACGATCGTGCGGCCGATCAGCTGATGCCCGGCGACGTCCGGGTGGTTGTTGATGCGCATCGTGTAGAGGCTGGCGGGGTCACGATGGCTGGCGAATACCGCCGCGGTATCGATGACCTCGATGCCCTCGTCACGCAGCACCTGGGCGAGATGCTCGTGACGCTGTGATGAGGACATTTGCCGCACCACGACGTCTTCGTAGAGCGGCATGATCACGACGACGAAATCACCGCCCCAGCCGAGCGTCGTCTCCCGGGCCATGTGCACCACGCGTTGGAACAACGACAGATCGACCGGCTCGGGCGGGCGCTGCAATGGAGCATCGAGCCGCAGCCGTTCGCGCAGTCGCGGCAGCGTCAGAAGGTTGTCGAAGCGCTCGTCCTCAGCCTCCTTGATGATGGCGAGACTACGTCTGTCGAACTCGTACTGAACGCCCACCGCGATGTCGCGCCAGGCGCGATCCACTTCAGCCTGCCGGTCCATCAATCCCTGCCTGAATCCACTCTCGAGATACCTGGCGAGCACCGGATCCTCCAACTCGTGCCAGGAGTCGACGGTATTGGCGTTGATGACCCACAGCACCAATGGCGGCCGCACCGGCTCGACGTACTCACGAAAAGCGCCGAGCATGCTGAGCGTGCTGGTGCCGGCGATACCGAGGTTGACGGTGCGCGGGTACGTTTGACGGATCACTGCGGCCAGGTTGCGAGCGGGCGGCACACAGTGGCCGACCGCGAACGACTCGCCGACGAGCGCGACGTCGACGCGGCGGGATGCCAGGATCCCTCGCGGATTGTTGAAGCCGAATTCGTCGCTGTCGTAAAACACATACGCGCCGCCCTCGTTGCACTCGACGATGCGCGACATGCTGGCATTGCCGAGAGGAAACAGCCCGTCCGGTAGCTGCTGGCGCACAGAGGCGAGGCGCACCCAATCGCGCGCCATCCCTGGCAGTACCGATTGCCCTTGCGCCTGCAGGTCGCTGATGACCTGCGACTTCGTTCGCCCGTCGAACGGCAGACCCATGCGTTGCGCCGCGCGCATGCGCTCGACTTGCCGGCTGGGAGTGGGAGGGGCAACGACGGCGATCATGAATTCGACGACCAGCAGGCCGATCGCCACCATCGCGAGCTCGCGCACGATGCGAAATCTGGTCGGAGCGCGAAAGCGGATGGCCGCGTACGCCAGCACGAGCGTCACCGCCAGCAGGGTGCCGACCGCAACTGTCGCGCCAACGGGCGTATAGCGAACCGAGCGAGCCGCGATGAAAGCAGCCAGCGCCGCGAAGCACGCGCTGCCACCGAGCAGCGCGAGGCGGACGATGGGACCCAGCTTCGTCACGATGTTTTTTATCCGCTCCCCAGGCACTGCAGACTAGCAGCGTAGCGCCACGTGGTAAATTCCGGCTGCTGCCAGAGGGACGATGGAAAGAACTTTGTGACGAAGGTCACGATGCGTCGCTGGCCGCTGGTCGCATCATCTGCGAATAATTCCGACAAGGTTTCATCGATCCATGCATTTCGACGGCCGTGCCGTACCGCGTGATACCGAACTCGCGGCCGATCTTTGCATAATCGGCGCCGGCGCGGCCGGCATCTCGATGGCGCTCGAGCTGGCCGGCAGCCCCATGTCGGTGCTGATCCTCGAAAGCGGCGGCTTCGATCCAGATCCGCAGACCCAGGCTCTGGCCCGCGGCGAAGTCGTCGGCCTGCCGACCTTCCCGCTCGAAATCAGCCGGCTGCGCTTCTTCGGCGGTACGACGGGTCACTGGGGCGGATTCTGCCGCGCTTTCGATCCGATCGACTTCGAGGCACGACCCTGGGTGCCGCACAGCGGCTGGCCGATCACGCATGCCGAGGTCGCGCAGTATTACGAGCACGCTCAGGAGCTCTGTCAGGTCGGGCCGCCCGACTACGAGCCGAATCAGTGGGACCTGGCGCAGACGCCGCCTCTGCCTCTGGGCAACGACGTGCGCACCCGCCTGATTCAATTCAGTCCGCCGACCCGCTTCGGCGTGCGTTACCGGGACGCGGTCGTGAAGGCGCCGAACATCAGCCTGTACCTCAACTCCAACGTCACGAGCATTCGCCCGGACGCGAACGGCAAGACGATTGCGCGCCTGGACGTCGCCACGCTCAGCGGCAACCGTTTCACGGTCAAGGCGCGCACGTACGTCCTCGCGGTCGGCGGCATCGAAAACGCGCGCCTGCTGCTCGCGTCGAACCAGGTCATGCAGCGCGGCGTCGGCAACGATCACGACATCGTGGGTCGCTACTTCGGGGATCACATCAATCTCGACACGGCCGCGATCGTCCCATTGTCGAAGGACACCAGTTTCAAGCTGTACTCGCGTGAGAATCGCACCATCGCGCGCAGGCCGCTGCGCAAAGGCGGGCGCCTCGCCTCCGTAATGGGGCTGCTCGACCTCGATCCTGCAGTCCAACGCAGCGAGGGCACGCTCAACTACAGCGCCGAAGTACAGCCGACGTACTTCAGCGATCACTTCCTGCACAGCGAGCGGTACTACATGCCGGTGCAGTCGGACACCGGCGAGGAATCGCGCTTCCGTCAGGTCAAGGAAACGCTGTCCAGCCTCTATCGAAACCTGAGCGACGCGGCCTCGGCTGCCTTCGGCAAGGAATCCAACCTGGAGTCGTACTACGAGCTCATGAGCACTCAGGAGCAGGCGCCCAATCCGTCGAGTCGCGTTACGCTGGCCGGCAACAAGGATGCGCTCGGCATGCCGATGGCCCGCCTCGAATGGCGGCTGGGGGACCTCGATCGCCATACTCTCAAGGTAGCTGTCCGGCGGATCGCCCAGGCACTCGGTGCGGGCAACGTGGGCCGGCTGCGAGTCACTCTGGATCTGGAGGCGACCGAGTGGCCCCTGCACATGCAGAGCAGCTGGCACCATTGCGGCACGACGCGCATGCATGCGGACCCGCGCCAAGGTGTCGTGGATGCCGACCTGCGCGTCCACGGCCTCGCCAATCTCTACGTCACGGGTTCGTCCGTCTTCCCGACCATCAGCAGCTCGAACCCCACAGTGACGATCGTCGCGCTGAGCGTAAGATTGGCGCGGCACCTCAAGCAGATCATGTCATGAAGGACGCAACTCGACCGACGACTGTGGGGCGCCGGCTGTTCCTGAGACAGGCCCTAATGGGTGCCGCCGGCATCTGCTGTGCCGCCGGCGCATTGCTGGAGCTGGCGCCGCTCGAGCGTGACCGGCTGCTCGCCGCCCTCGGGCTCGAACGGGAGCAGGCGGCGCGAATTCTCGACTCCGAAGTCGTGCGGCTGGAAGTCGAGCACATCGCCGCGACGTGGCCCCAAAGAAGTTTCGAGCTTGCAGGAGCAAGGACGGACAGCGAACTGCGCATGACGATCCGCCGAGCGATTCAGGAAGACTATGCAAGCGGCAACCTGGTGCGTGTCGATGGTTGGTTCCTGGCTGCTACCGAAGCACTCATCCTCGCCCTGACAGCAGTCGCTCACTCCTGAGCGCCCGATGACGTCGCCGCGCATGCGTGGAAGCCTGCTGGAACGGCTGCTGCCATGAACATCCGTCGCAAGATGGCCCATGGGGTCGTCTGGATGGTCGGCTTCAAGGTGCTGGAACGCAGCCTCGGCGTGCTGAGCATGCTGGTGCTCGCACGGTTGCTGGTCCCCGCCGACTTCGGTCTGGTCGCGATGGCGACTTCCGTGATCGCGCTGCTCGAGCTGTTCAGCGCGTTCGGCGTCGATACCGCACTGATTCAACGCGCCGACGCCAGCCGCGCACATTACGACTCGGCCTGGACCCTGAACGCCCTGGCCGGCTTCGCCATCGGCACCTGCCTGATCCTCATGGCCATCCCGGTCGCTGCGTTTTACAACGAGCCGCGTGTCAAGGCGGTGCTGTGCGTGCTGGCAGCGGGCGCGATGATCCAGGGACTGGAGAACATTGGTGTCGTCAACTTCCGCAAGGAAATGCAGTTCGACAAGGAGTTCCGCTTCCTGCTGGCCAAGAAGGTCATCGGATTCGCAATCATCGTCCCTCTGGCATTCGCCTGGCGCAGCTACTGGGCGCTGGTGGCGGGGATCGTTCTCGGTCGCGCAGCGGGCGTCGGGCTGAGCTATGTGCTCCATCCGTTCCGACCCCGCTTCTCGCTGGCGGCGGCCAAGGATCTGCTGCATGTCTCGAAGTGGTTGCTGACGCAGAACTTCATCAGCTTCCTGCGCGAGCGTTCCCCCGATTTCGTGATCGGCCGCTTTGCCGGACCGTCTGCACTCGGCGTGTTCAGCGTGGCGCACGAAATCTCCAACATGCCCAGCACCGAGCTCGTTGCACCGATCAACCGCGCGATCCTGCCGGCCTACGTGAAACTCGCGCAGGATCTGCCTGCGCTCGGCCGTGAGTACCTTTCAGTCATGGCCATGATCGCTCTCGTCGCAGTGCCAGCCGTCGCGGGCGTCGCTGCGACCGCCTCGTTTCTCGTGCTCCTGGTACTCGGCCCAGCCTGGGTCGAGGTTGCCATCCTGCTGCAGATCCTGGCGTTCTTCGGCATCACTCAGGTGCTGCAGAGCAACGCCTATGCGGCGTTCCTCGCGATCGGGCAGCATCAGGTGTTCGTCAAGATCAACGGCATGCACGTTGCCATTCTGTTGCCGCTGGCGTCGTTCGCAACGGTGTTCTACGGGGTCGAGGGCGCAGCCTGGGCGTACGTCGCGGCTGGCACAGTCGTGCTGCCGGTCAATTTCATCATCATCACCCGGTTCCTGCACCTGAGCGGCTGGCAGTTCGTATCCTCCGTGTGGCGACCGATCTGCAGCGCAGCCGTCATGTACCTGGTCGTGCGTACCTTCGGGCCGCCTGCCCCAACGAGCGCCATTGCGACCGGCGAGGCTGCGCGCTCGCTGATCATCTGCATAGCAATCGGAGTGCCGGTTTACTTGTTCGGTGTTCTGGCCTTGTGGTTCCTCGCAGGCCGGCCACGGGGCGTCGAAAGCTGGATTCTCGAGCGAATCCCCGAAGCCGTGCAAAAAGCACGCTCGGCGCTGGCGGGAGTGCTGGCGCGAAACGGCTGAGCCCAAAGCAAGAGCCCCGCGTCAGCGGGGCTCTCTCATCTCGAACGAAGCAGGCTCTCGCCCGGCTTCAAGCCTTGCGGCGACGAATCAATCCGAGCCCGATCAGTCCCAGGCCAAGCAACGACAGCGTGGCCGGCTCGGGAACCTTCGTATAGGAGCCCGTGCCCCACGCCTGGGTGCTTGAGCAGCCTTTGAAGAAGCTGCAATTCGTATCGACGATGCTCCAGCTGGCGGCGCCGACGCCGAGGAACTCGAGGTTGAGAATGTTGGCGAAAGTCATGGTGCCGCCGACGATATTGCCGGACGCGTCCAGCTCGTACGAACCGTCGCCGTGCGTTCCGCTGAACTCGTAACCGCCGACGTTGAAGCTGTAGCTGGTCAGATCGCCGAACAGGAAGAAGTAATCGTTCAGCTCGTTTGAGGGGCCGAACGCACCGGGGTTGCCCGACAATTCGCCGGTGATCGTTGGGACCACATCGCAGGCACCGCCGTCGCACTGGCCTGAGTAGGTCCACGTGATCGGCACTGCATTCGCGTAGAACGGCGCAGCCAGCGCCACCGTCGCCAGAACCGCCTTGAAGAGAGTTCGCATTTCTTGTTTCCCCTGGTGAGTCCGTTTGTCGCAGCCCTCATGGTGCGACTCCTAGGCCAAATGAATGCAGGGTCCGTGCCTGCTCCATGAATTCCCCCCGCATCAACGAGTTATTGCACTGCGAGCCATACCACCAAAGGGGGGCTGTAAAGAGACCCGACAAGCTCCGGAACCGCAAGGCACAAAACCGCCCTCGGCATTGAGACACGTCCCGGCCAGCGCAATTAGGCGGCAGCGCGCGCGAGCTGTGCGACTCGCTCAGCCAGCGCCAGCGAGGATGTGAGCCCGGGCGACTCGATGCCGAGCAGGTTAACTAGCCCTGCCACGCCGTGCGCCGCAGGCCCTTCGATCTCGAAATCGCCCGCGGCCGCCCCAGGCCCCACCAGCTTCGGTCGCACTCCCGCATACGCCGGCTGCAACGAGCCGTGCGGAATGTCCGGCCAATATTCACGGATCGCGGCGTAGAACGACTCGGCGCGAGCTGGATCGACGCGATAGTCCGGCTCGGCCACCCACTCCACGTCGGGGCCGAAGCGCGTGGTGCCGTCCAGATCCAGCGTCGCGTGCACGCCTAGCCCTGCTTCATTCGGCATCGGGTATACGAGCCTCTTGAACGGACGTACGCCCTGGCATGAGAAGTAGTTGCCCTTGGCGTAGAACGCCGCGCGCAATCGCTGCTGCGGATAGCCTGCGAGCGATCGCAGCACTTGAGGCGCAGAGAGCCCGGCGCAGTTCACCAGCCAGCGGCACTGCAGCTCGCTCGTTGTCCCGCCGCTGTCGACCTGCATCACGATGCCGTCGTCCGCGGCCTGCATCGCACCGACATTGGCTTGCAGCAGCAATGCGCCGCCGTGCGCCTCGAGGTCCGCGAGCAGCGCGAGCAGCAGCTCGTGCACGTCAATGATGCCGGTGGACGGAGACAGCAACCCTGCCGCACAGACAACTGCAGGCTCGAGGGACGCAACCTGGGCGCGGTCCAGCATCTCGAGGTCGAGAACCCCGTTGACGATGCCTCGCTTGTAGAGCGCTTGCAGCGCCGCGACCTGTGACTCGCCTGCCACGACGATCTTGCCGCAGCGCTGGTGCCTGATGCCGCGCTCCTCACAGTACCGGTACAGCAGCTCCCGGCCGCGTACACACGCCGCCGCCTTCAGGCTGCCGGCGGGATAGTAGATGCCGGAGTGGATCACGCCGGAGTTGCGCGACGTGGTCTCCTCGCCGGGCCGCGCGTGGCGCTCGATCACGAGCGTCTCGACTCCTTGCATGGCGAGCGCCCGGCCGACGGCCAGTCCGACGACACCACCGCCGATTACTGCAGCTTCGATGGAATCCATGTGAGCGATCGTGCACGCACGGCGGCGCGCATCGCAAGCCGACTGTTTCACGAATCGAC
>DATJIP010000063.1:0-5976 GCA_035493235.1 Steroidobacteraceae bacterium | reverse complement strand
CCCGCCGCAATCCGCGCTGATTCGATCCCGCCGTAGCTATGGCCGACGACGGTCACAGACTTTGAGGCTCGGGACACCCACTTCGCCTCATGCCAGGTGTTGCGGACCCAGTCGATGTCCCGCTGGGCGTCCGCGATCAAGGTTGGCGCAATTTCCGGATTCGAATGCGGAGTGTGGAGGGGAGCTACCACGACGTAA
The DNA here is from genome assembly GCA_035493235.1 of Steroidobacteraceae bacterium. Lineage (GTDB taxonomy): Bacteria > Pseudomonadota > Gammaproteobacteria > Steroidobacterales > Steroidobacteraceae > Steroidobacter. The sequence goes on along the minus strand of DATJIP010000063.1, from coordinate 5,778 downwards.
CCCGATCGGGCCAATGCGACGGCAATGCGCGAGAAGCGTCGATTGTAGGCGTCGGCTGGTGATGTCGTCACACCAGCTGGCGGTTGCCCATGCAACAGGAAGACAACCGGCCATCTGCCGAGACACGAGCGCAGCATCGGCCGCGGCGGGATAAAGCGCGGAGATGGATAGTAGATGCTCATTATTCGAGGCGCACCGTCGGCCGTCGTCAGGTGCTCTTCGTTCCATGCGACGGGATGCGCGACGTCGGGGATCCAGTCGACGCCGCTAACGGACGGCGGGTCGCAATCTGGACCGGGAGGTTCGGGGATGGATTTGCAGCCCGCGGCGGCTAGTGCTGCGCCGGCGGCGGCGGCGCGCAAGAACTGTCTGCGATCAAGCAACCTGCGTGGATCAAGCATGAGATCCGTTCTAACCTCACCCAACAGATCGGCGCAATGGAACGTCAGTCCGATTTCGACGCGCAGGAACTCGCCGTGATCGAATGGGTGCGGCGTGCAGGACTGGACCTGCGACCTCCAGACTATTCAGCGATCGGGTCCCGCAACGGATCGAAGCCAGGCTCGATGCTGGCCCCTTCGCGGCGGAGCCGCTCGAGGATGCGATGCGTGTATGCGTCGTCGGGCGTCGGATTGCCACGCAATACGTCGCCGATCAGCGCGTACACGGTGAAGCGATCGCGTTCCGCCGGATTGGCCGCGAGCTCCGCGAGCACGCTCTGCGTCTCCTCCGTCGAGAGCTGGCCGTCCAGCAGTTGTGAAACCTTGAGCGACATGGCTACCACCTGCGATCGCGACGCGGGCCCACGACCGGCTCCAGACGTCTGGCGATGAACTCGCGCGCGCGGAAAATGCGCGTGCGCACCGTGCCGATCGGAATCTGCAGCAACTCCGCAATCTCGGCGTACGACTTCTTCTCAACTTCGAACAACATCAGCGCCTCGGCCAGCTGGGGCTGCAGCTTCGCGAGCGCGCGCTGCACGGCATCGGCGATCTGTTCCGCCATCAATGTGCGGTCAGGCTGCGCGGCGTCGGACACGCCAGGAGCGAATTCGCTGATGCGCTCGTCCGGTGCGTCATCGCCAAGCAACACGTCATCCGACGCCCGCCGAAGATGATTGAGCGCGGCGTTTGAGGCGATCCGGTACAGCCACGAGTAGAACTGGCTGTCGCCGCGGAACGAGGCCAAGCCGCGATAGGCACGCACGAAAACGTCCTGCACTACATCCTCAACGTCGTCCGCCGACTTGATGAAGCGGGCAACGTGACGCGCGATGCGGCGCTGGTATTTGACTACCAGCGCCTCGAATGCGCGCGCGTCGCCGGCCTGCGCCAGTCGTGCGAGCTCGATATCGGGGTCTGCGGCTTGCATCGCACATGAGCATACACCGCGACGATGTCACCCGACCTGGGAATGAATGACCCGCACGAGCTCGCCCGGTTTCACTTTTCTTCGGCGCCTCGCACGAAATAAACCTGAAACCCGACCACGCGGAATGCATCACACCTACGTCTGCAATTACGCCACGTTCCCCTTCAGGAGATCCCTCATGAAAATGCTCTCACGCGTGTTTGCCTGCGCCGCATTGTCGGTTGCAGCCTCCACGGCACTCGCCTCTGACATCGTCGACACGGCTGCAGCGGCCGGACAATTCAAGACGCTCGTCGCCGCCCTGCAGAAGGCAGATCTGGTCGATACGCTCAAAGGCGCTGGGCCGTTTACGGTGTTCGCGCCCACCGACGAGGCGTTCGCAAAGCTGCCCAAGGGCGCGCTCGAAGGCCTGCTCAAGGACAAGGAGAAGCTCACCTCAGTGCTCACCTACCACGTTGTCCCCGGCAAGGTAATGGCTGCTGACGTCAAACCCGGCAAGGCGAAGACGGTGCAAGGTGAATCGCTCACGTTGGGAGCAAAGAATGGCGCTGTCACGGTGAACGATGCGCACGTCGTCAAGGCGGATATCGCCGCCTCGAATGGTGTGATCCATGTCGTCGATTCCGTGCTGCTGCCGAACTGAGCCGCGCGGAAACTCAACATGAAAGCTTTCAATCTTTTGACGCTTGTTCTGGTGATCGTAGGTGGACTCAACTGGGGCCTGGTGGGCCTGGCCAACTTCGATCTCGTCGCTGCGCTATTCGGTGACGGGTCGGTGCTGTCTCGCGCGGTGTACGTGCTCGTTGGCCTGTCGGCGGTCTACCAGCTCGTTCCACGGTCGAAGGCATTCCAGATCGATGAGCCACGCGCGGAAGCGGCGCGGCGAGCGTAGCTCGTCTCGTACGTCATCGTTCAGGGAGCGCAAGCTAACCGGAGCGGCGAAGCCGCTGATGGTTAGTTTGCGCTCCAAATCACCGATAAGGTGAAGAGCAGGAGGGAAGGAAGTCTGCTGGAAGTCACTGCGGTGTTTGTCATCGAACGAAAAACGGGAATGAGACGGATGCGGTTCCGCTTTGTGTAGTATGGACCGGGATCTGCCAATCCACCGCCAAAGTTAACTCCGTCCTCCATGCTTCCCAGTTTCTTCTTTGCGCTCGTCGGCCTCATGGTTGGCGGCGTTCGCGGTTTGTTCATTGGCTTCGTGCTGGGCTATCTGGCGAGCTGGATACTGAAGGGCGCGCTGCTGAAGAAGCTCGCGGCGGTGCAGGCGCAGTTTCTTGAATCCACGTTTGCCGTCATGGGTGCGCTGTGCAAGGCGGACGGCGTAGTAACGCGAGACGAGATTGCAGCTGCAGAGGCAATGTTCGCCCGGCTGCGGCTGTCCGACGAACAGCGCGAGCGTGCAAAAGCCGCCTTCAATCGCGGCAAATCGTCGGGCTTCGACCTGGATGCCGAGGTGCGCGCGTTCGCGCAGATCGCCCGCGGACAGCGGCCGTTGCTCGTCATGTTTCTGCAGATCCAGTGCTCGGCGATTGCGGGCGATGGCAAGGTGCATCCTGCCGAGCATCAACTGCTGCTGCGCGTCGCCCGGCTCTTGGGGCTGAACGAAGCCGATGTCGTCCAACTCGAGGCTCTGTTGAGAGCCGGTGCTTCCGGCACGGGTTTCGATGGCGGCGCACACACGACGCGTTCTCGCCTGGATGATGCTTACGCTGCGCTGGGGGTGCCGTCATCGGCGAGCGACGCCGAGGTAAAAAAGGTCTATCGGCGGCTGGTCAGCCAGAATCATCCAGACAAATTGGCTGGCAAGGGACTGCCCGAGAGCATGCGCGCGATGGCAGAAGAACGAACACGCGAGATAAACGCTGCATACGAGACGATCAAGGATGCCCGCGGGTTCAACTGATGAAGCGATGTACTCTCACTGCAGCGCAAGGGTCGCCGACCCTCTCAACGTGATCGGCGTCTTGCGATCGCTACTTAACCGTGTAGCCCTTCGGCTCCAGGCATGCTGCGAATCCCTTCTTGAACAGATTGAGCTGCTCCTGCGTCGCCGCGGTCTGCTGCTGCACTGTCGCTTCCTGCTTCTTCGCGGCGTCCTGCTGCGCCTGGGCCTGCTGCTTGCGTGCCTCGCTGCCGCCTTTGACTACACCCACCGTCGCGCCAACCGCGGCACCCTTGCCGGCATCGTTGTCCGCGACCTCGCCAATGACTGCGCCCGCAGCCGCGCCGCGTACCGCACCCCGCGCACGCTGGCCACTCGGCGGCGGTGCAGCGGCTTGCTCTGCAGGTGCCGGAGCTGCCGCAGGCGCCGGTGCCATCGGATCGACACCGGTTTGACCTTTGGACCAGGCGTAACACTCACCCTCGTCCTGGCTCTGCTTTTGCGGCGTTTGTCCCTTTGCAGGGAACACCACGAGTCCGAGGGACGTCGACAGCGGCTTCGACGTCGCGGGCGGCGGTGCGGTCTGTGCGTGCACGGAAGAGCAGACCGCGAGGCAGATAGTCATCGTCAAGAACTTCATGTTGCTACTCATTGCCGACTCCTGAGTTATCTCAGCGATCAGAAGAACGCAGCCACGCGTTCGATCACCCAAAACATCGCCACACAACCGATCGCGTAAGGCGTTGCGAAGGACATCCATGCCTGTTTCGGGGCGGGCAGGCGGGCCAATGCCGCTCGTGCGGCCAGCGCAACTGCCACGAACATCAATTGACCGACTTCGACGCCGACGTTGAACGTCAGCAGCGCGAGCGGCACGGCCTTCTGCGGCAGGCCAACCTGGGCTAGAGCACCGGCAAAGCCAAAGCCGTGCAGCAGCCCAAAACTGAATGCCACGATCCAAGGCGCGCGCGCCGTCAGTCCATGTTTGCCCCGCAAGCCGTGAACGATTTCGGAGGCGACAAAGACGATACTCAGCGCGATCATCGCCTCGACCGGCGGCCCCGACACGTGCATCCAACCCAGCGTTGCGGACATGAGCGTGATGCTGTGTGCGACAGTGAATGCAGTAATCGTCATCAAGATTCGTTTGCCGCCGCGCACGATCAGCAGCAGCGCGAGCACGAACAACAGGTGATCGATACCGCCGAGAATGTGCTCGACGCCGAGGACCAGGTATGACCACGCGACTGCCGCGGTGCCTGTTGCTGCCTTCACGGTGAACTGCGGACTCTGCGGCAGCAGTCGCTCGACCTGGCTGGTGCCATCCTGGCGCTCGATGCGGACTATGACGTCGGTGACGCCGCCGACCATTCCATCGATGCTCAGTGTTTGACCGGCCAGGCCGCCGGGTCGGGAGATCCGCCAACGCTCTATGTAGGCATTCTCGTTGAACATGCCCTGCGGGGCAGTCACCTGCGTCGTGCTTTGCGGAAAGCGTATCTGGATCGCCAGACGCGAGTCGCCGACAGCGGGGCGCTTCCACATCACGTCGTAGAGCGCTGCGCCGCTCGCGTCTTGACCGGCTTCGCGTAGTTCCAGATAGGCGGGCCGAAAGACATCAGCATGCGTGATGCTGGCGAAGCAGCACGCGAGCAGCGCGAACGCGCAACGTAACGCTGCGCTCCACAACAAAGCATGCGCTCGTGCTCTCATCCGCCAGGACTCGACGCGGTGCTGGGATCATCGATGCGCACTCGGTAGTTCGCGCGCAGTCGCTGGTACACGGCTGCTTTCGCATCCTCAGTGCGCGCATGCATCAGGTCGCGCTCTACTTGCGCGCGAACGTCGTGCAGTGTCGCTCGACCTCCGTCGCGGCGCTCGGTCAACTCCACCAGGTGCGCACCGAAAGCCGAGCGCATCGGTCCGTGCCAGCCACCGATCGCTGTCGTCGCCAGGCCGTTGACGAATTCGTTGCCAAAGATCCGAGCCACTTCTGTCGCACGAGCAGCATTCATCTCATGGGGCAGCAGAGTAGTGTCGCCCTCGATCGGCTTGCCGCTCTCGAGGGCGCGGCGCGCGGCGGCGATGTCGGCGGCGAGCGCGTCACCATGACGCGCCGGATTGAAGAAAACTTGCCGCAGCGAGTATGTCGGCTCGGTCTGATAGTCACCGGGATGCGCGTCCAGCCAGGATTGCAACTCGGTGTCCGTCGGCGGCGTGGGCGTTGCACTTTCAAGGATGAACTCCAGCTTCTGTCCGACTCTGCGCCGCACGACCGGATCGTCTCGATCCAGCGCCATCGCAATCCCTTCGCGATAGAAGATCTCCTCTTTCACCCATCCGTCGATCAATCCTTGCAGCTCCTCCCGGGTTGCCGGCCGTTGCCAGACTCGCTCGAATTGCATCTGCAGGCTTTGCACCTGGCCGCGCGACACGACGACCTCGGTCGGCAAGTTAGACCGGTCGCCCTGCGCCCAGCCATACACGCCGAACAACACGGCGCCGCCCAGAAAGAAATGCAG
>DATJIP010000062.1:0-4008 GCA_035493235.1 Steroidobacteraceae bacterium | reverse complement strand
GGTGTATAGCTACCGGCGCCGTCGAAACTCTGGAAGCCGCCAGCGCCACCGCCGCCCTGGCCTACTGCACCGGCGCCTGAGCTGCCGAAGCCTGTCACGGCGGGCACACTGCGCAGGACTTGTGCGAGTGTCTGCGCACCGCTCGCTTCGATCTCCGCGCGTCCGACCGTGATCAAGTTCGAGCCGACCGGCGCAGCGCCGCGGATGCTCGTGCCAGTGACCACGACTTCCTCCAGCGTGGTCTGACTCGGCGGCGTCGATTGCTCCTGGGCGGCGCCGACACTGGGAAATCCTGCAAGAACACCCAGCAGAGTGCCGGGACCGATGATCTTGTAATTGCGCATAGCTGCCCCCTGACTGCTCGCGCCTGCGCGCGTCGACCGCCGCAGTGCTGTTTGGATTCAGTGTTAACTATCTAGTACGTGCATGTCAATCGCACAAGTTACCGTGAGCGTTGTCGTGGCGGAAATCGATCAATGTGGCGCGCGGAGCGTGGCGTCGAAGAAGTCGAGCGTCGCGTGCAACGCCCGCAGGCTGGCGTTGCGGGTGAGCTCCGGTGTATTGCCGACGAAGCTGTGGTCGACGTCCGGCAACATCAGCAATTGCGATTTGACAGCGCTCGCCTGGAGCGCCGCATGGAATTTCTCCGACTGGCTCGGAGCGACTGTCTGGTCGAGCGCGCCGTGGATGAGCAGGAACGGCGGGTCGTTGCGATCGATGTGGCGGATCGCGCTCGCGAGTGCGACCTGCTGGTCGGAGCAAGCACTTTTGTCGCAGCCTAGATAGCGCGCGACTGGCGGTGGCACCGAGCCGCTCTTCGTGAGCGGCGTGAAGTCGAAGATTCCGTACCAGGTTACGACCGCTTGCACGCAGTCCGACTCGAGCGGCGCTTTTGCGTCCGCTACCGGAGGCGGTTCCAGTGCGGAAACACCGCAACTGGTCCCCGCGAGCGCAGCGAGTTGTCCGCCGGCCGAACCGCCCCAGATTCCAAAGTGACGTTTGTCGATGCCGAAGCGCGCAGCATTGCCACGCAGCCAGCGCGCCGCCGATTTGACGTCCTGCTCAGCCGCGGGCGACGGCGCTTCGCTGCTCAAACGATAGTTGAGCGATGCGACGACATAGCCTCGACCGGCAAGCGAGGCCAGCACGCCAGGCCAGTTCTCGAAAGCACCGGAGTGCCGCGTGTGTCCGCTCATCCAGCCGCCGCCGTGCACGTAGATGATCACTGGCGCGCCGCCGCCCACCGGCTTGGGAGGAAGGTAGAGATCCAGTGTCAGCGGTCTGAACCCGGCGACAGTCGAGTACACCAGATCGGGAAGCCCGGCTACGCCGCCGGGAAATACCACGCGCCGCTCCGGATATCGATCCTCGAGCACGGCCTTGGTGCCGATCGCAGGCTCCGCCGCCGCAGATGGCGCGTCGCCGAACGCGACTCCACTCGTCAGTGCCAACGAGATGAGCGTGGCAAGAATCTTCATCGGCAGCCCTCGTCGATCTGGTTTTCTGTCAATCACGGTTGCGCGGTCGTACGCCCTCGCCCATCACCGGCTCGCGCGGCGGATGTGCCGCGAGGAAGTCGATCTTCGAGCTGTCCGGTAGCGGGATGACGCGGACCGAGTCGCCGAGCTCGACGACACGCTCGTCCTGAGTGCGGTAAACCGGCCAGTCGATTCCGCTCAAAGTCGGCTTGCCGGTGCGCGCGAAGCTCACGATGACGTCGGACATTCGCGTCGCCAGCTCTCGGTCGTAGGCTGTCCAGTTGCGTGTCGTACGAAACAGATTGAGGCTGTCGAGCGTCTGCAGCCAGTAAGGCACGTCGCCCGTGTGATACGCGCCGATCGTCGCCGGATCGTGATCCGAGAACTTCACGCCCGGCGCGTACGGATGCACGCGCGAGAACAGATACATGTACGCAGGCGCTTTACCGCTGCTAGTTTGCGCGCGAGCCCAGGTGCGCATCTGCAGGCCGAGCGTCGCGTCACGGGCTATGTCCAAGGCGGCGCGGCGCGCTTCGGCATCGTTCTTCGCCGGATACAGCTTCAGCAGATCCACGCCCTGCTCGCCCCAGCGCTCCGCTTGCGTGCGATAGTCAGCGAGCGTCATGGCTTGATTGAAAGCGTCGAAGCCTTCGTCGCGCGTGTAGCCGATCAGTATCGGCACGTCGTTCTGCTTGCCTGCCGCAAAGATCGCATTCGGGTCTTCGGGCAGGAACCAGCCATCGACGAGCGGTCCGTACCGACCTGTCGTGCCTTGCACCGCGAGGATTCGGTCGGCCGGCAGCTGGCGCAGCGCCGCGAGTGATGGCGCCTTCACGATCGTTTGCAGCTCGCGCCCCCATTGCTCCGCGGCGCTCAGCGGGCGCGCGCGGCCCATGTTCGCGCCGAGCGCGCCGCCGCTCATGCCAACAGCGCGATGGAACAAGCCATGACTCAGCGGGCTCGCTTGCAAGAGAGACACGCTCGCCGAACCGGCGGACTGTCCCATGATCGTGACGTTGTCCGGATCCCCGCCGAAGCGCGCGATATTGCGCTGGATCCACTGCAGCGCCGCGATTTGATCCAGGAATCCGTAGTTGCCCGACGCATGTTGCGCCGACTCGGCCGTCAACTCGGGATGCGCGAGGAAGCCAAGCGCGCCGACGCGATAGGCCAAGGCGACATAGACGACGCCCTTTTTCGCGAGCGGCTCGCCGCTGTAGTTGGCCATCGACGCGGAGCCGATCGTGAAACCGCCGCCGTATATCCACACCACGACCGGCACGGCTTGCGCGCCGGCACTGCGCGGCGGCGCCCAGATGTTCAGATACAGGCAATCCTCGCTGGTCGCCTCCTCGCCGAAATAGTGGTTGATGTCGTGCGCCCGCAGCGTCTGAGTGCACTCCGGCGCCGTGCGGTCCGCGTGAAACGTGCCTTGCCACGGCGTCAGCGGCTGTGGCGGTCGCCAACGCATCTCGCGGACCGGGGGCGCCGCGAATGGCACGCCGAGATATGCGCGCACACCGGACGACAGCTCGGTCCCCGCGAGATTCCCCGAGTCGACGACGACGGGATCTCCGGCAATCGCCTTGGTCGCACCGAATGCGCCCGGGGTCGCGAGCGCCAGGCAAAGTGCTGCAACGGGGAGGCCGCGTCGACTTATCATGCTGGAGGCTCCGAGCGAGTTGATTTACTATGCACGTACCAGTTCGTTAACACAATCGCTGCCGCCCATCTCGTGCACGCAAGCTCACAGCTCGACACCTCCGCCGCCCCAGTCCTGGCAACAGCCCGACGCACGCATGCACGCTTTGCCATCCTGGCGCTGCTGACGCTCGGCACGCTGATCAACTATCTCGATCGCACGGTCATCAGCGTCGCCGCGCCGCTCCTGAGTCACGATCTCGGCCTCAGCGCCGTCGCGATGGGAGTGGTGTTCTCCGCATTTTCGTGGACCTACGCGGCTGCGCAGATTCCCGGCGGCATCGTGCTGGACCGCATCGGCGTGCGACTCACCTACTTCCTGTCCGTCACGATCTGGTCCGGGTTCACGCTGCTGCAAGGTCTGACGACCAACCTGTGGACCTTGATTGCGTGTCGGATGGGCTTGGGCGTTGCTGAAGCGCCGGCTTTTCCTTCGAACAGCCGCATCCTCGGGACCTGGTTTCCGCAAGCCGAGCGGGCGACTGCAACGGGCATCTACTCGATCGGCCAGTACTTCGGTCTCGCGTTCCTGAGCCCACTCCTGTTCTGGATCGCCGCAACTTGCGGCTGGCGCGCGTTGTTGATCATCGTCGGAATCGCAGGCATCGGCTTCGGGGCGCTGTGGTATGCCTTGTATCGCGACCCGCACGAGAGCCGGGCGAATCCAGCGGAGCTCGAGCACATCGCGGCCGGCGGCGGTCTCGGCCAGAGCACGCGCGTGCATTTCAAGTGGCGGCACATCGCCTTTCTGCTCAAGCAGCGCCAGATCCTCGGCGCTTCGATCGGGCAATTCGCCAGCAATTCCACGCTCGTCTTTTTCCTCACGTGG
>DATJIP010000061.1:0-12317 GCA_035493235.1 Steroidobacteraceae bacterium | reverse complement strand
TGAACCCGCCGCTGCGCGGCGGACCTTGGGTTGCGCTGTACGACCCCACGATGCTGGGCGGTCATCGAACGTCCGTGTACACGCTCGATGGCCGCGCACGTATTCCCGCTCGCTTCGCCATCGATTGGGTAAAGCTCGCAGAAAACGCGACGCACGCACGCGGCGACGACAAGAGCATTGCGAACTGGCACGGCTATGGCGCCGAGGTGCTCGCCGTCGCCGATGGCGTTGTCGCCGATGCGGTCGACGACCTGACGGAGAGCGAAACCTTGTCGCAAAACGAAGGGCCACTCGCTCTCGAAAACGCCAGCGGCAACTACGTGACGCTGGATCTGGGCCACGGGCACTACGCTTTCTATGAGCATCTCAAGCACGGCAGCATCACGGTGAAACGCGGCGATCGGGTGAAGAGGGGCCGGGTCATCGGACGGCTTGGCAACTCCGGCAGCAGCTCATCGGGCCCGCACCTGCACTTCCATCTCGCCGACGCGCGCAGCGAGCTCGCCGCGGAGGGCCTGCCCTATGTCTTCCGGAATTTCGAAGTCGTCGGCGCCTATGACGGCATCGAGACATTCACGACAGGCGAGCGCTGGAAGTCGCCCTCGCCCACCGCTGCAGGACGCCGGAGCATGGAGCTGCCTGGAGCGAACACCGTCGTCTACTTCTCCGGTAACGGTGACTGAGACGTAATCCCGGCGCTCGCCGCCCGCTCCCGGCGAGGCCGCCAGACGAAGTACGCGATCGAGATCAGCACGAGCCACGGCACGCCGACGATCCAGGAGAGACGCCAGAACTCCTCGTCCCACGCCATCGTCAGGAGAATCGCGACGAGCAGACCGAGCGCGATGAGCTGCATCCACGGGAACAATGGCATGCGCACCGGCAGCTCGGACGCTTTGTGTTGCCGTCGGAAGGCGAGATGACTGACGAGGATGAAAATCCACACGGTCATCGCGCCGAACAGCGCCACGCCAAGCAGATAGTTGTAAGCGAACGGCGTGAACATCGAGATGGCCGCGGCGCACAGAATGCCCGCGCCCGAGACGATGATCGCGCCGATGGGCGTGTGTGCCTTGCCCAGCTGGCCCAGGAACCGCGGCGCGTAGTTGCCGCGCGAGAGCGAAAACAGCATGCGTGAGCAGAGGTACACGTTCGTGTTCATGCTCGACAGCGCGGCACTCATCACGACGAAGTTCATGATGCCGGCCGCGTACATGACACCCGACTGCGCGAACACTCGCACGAATGGGCTTTGCTCGACGACCTTGGCGCCGGTCTCAGTCCAGGGGACGAAGGCGACGACGATCGTCAGCGCGAGGATGTAGAACAGGAACAAGCGCAGCAGCATCGTGCGCAACGCAGCCGGGATCGCCTTGACGGGATCCTGTGCCTCGCCCGAGGTGACGGCGATGACTTCGATGCCGTTGAACGAGAACACGCCCATGATCACGGCCATCCAGACGCCGGCGAAGCCGTGCGGCAGGAATCCGCCCGGCAACTCAGTGAGATTGTGAAAGCCGACAGCCGGCACGCCGAGACCGAAGATGTGGATCACGCCGAGCACGATGAAGATCACGATCGCCGTCACCTTGATCATCGCGAACCAGTACTCGAACGTGCCGAAGTTGCTCACCGAGCGCGCGTTCACGTAAAGCAGGACCAGCGAGAAGGCGAGCGACCAGATCCACACCGGCGTGCCGGGAAACCAATAGGTCATGTAGATCCCGGCGGCGACCGCTTCGCCGCCGATAGCGATCACTTGGCAGAACCAATAGGTGTAGCGGACAACGAAGCCCGCCCATGGGTTGAGATACGTCTCTGCATACACGCCGAACGATCCGGCGGCTGGATGCACGACAGCCATCTCCGACAGGCTGAACACCATGACCAGCGCGATGAACCCGGCGATGGCGTAGCTCAAGATCACTGCAGGCCCGGCATAGCCGATGGCGATGCCGCTGCCCATGAACAGCCCGGTGCCGATCGCGCCACCCATGGCGATCATCACCATCTGGGGGCGGGTCAGGGCGTGGGCGAGGCCACGTTCGCGATCGTCCATCTTTGTCACTGGCTCACCTGAGGTCTTCCCCGCGCAGAATCTTTGCAAGCAGCGTCGGATCCAGATTGCCGCCGGACACTACTGCGCACACGTTTTTGAATCGGTGGCGGTTCGCCAGCGCCGCCGCGACTGGGATCGCGCCGGCACCCTCCGCCACCACTTTATTCGACTCGGCCAGCAGTCTGATCGCGTTGACGACTTCGCTCAATGACACCGTGAGCGTATCGTCGATCAGCCGGCTCGTGACCGGCCACATCTCGGGCAGGACGGACCCGAACCCCACTCCGGTGACGAATCCGGGATCGCAAGGCGACTGCACCGGCCCGCCGGCAGCGCGCGCCGCCTTGAGAGGGTGAGCGCTGTCCAGTTCGCAGGCGATCACCTGCACCGCGCTGCCGAGAGCACGCAGGCCGTTGGCGATACCGCACGCCAGGCCACCGCCGCCAAAGGGCACGAAGATCGCGTCGACGTCGGGCACGTCGTCGAGAATCTCCGCCGCGATCGTGCCGTTCCCCGCGAACGCCGCGGGATCTCGCACGGCGTCTATGTACACGCTCCGGAACTGCGAAGCGCCGCCAGAAGTGACTGCACTCCACCATTCGGCGAACGGCTGACTGACGATGCGCGCATCGAGCGCCCGCAAGAGCTGCAGCTTGGATTCAGCAGCGCCGTCCGGCACGACCGCGGTCGCAGTCGTGCCGATCCGCTTTGCCAGCCACGCCATCGCGACCGAGCTGTTACCCGAGCTGAACGTGTGAACGCCGGCGCCCAACGCGCTGCGCGGTCGGCTCAGCATCGCATTGGCGATCGGACGCAGCTTGAAAGAACCTGCGGGCTGCAGGTTCTCCAGCTTCAGATGAACAGCCTTGTCCCCGGCCGCGGCCGCACACCGAACCGTCGGTGTGCGAACCACGACGCCGCGGAGCCGAGCGCGAGCGCTCTCGATGTCAGAAGCTGATGCGTGCGTTGACACCGATGGTGCGCGGCTGCGCGGAGACGACAGCTTCGGGATCCTGGAACGTACCGACGCCGTCGTAGAGCGCAACTTCGTTAGTGAGGTTCTTCACGAACACGCCGACCTGCACCTTGTCCGTGACGTTCATGAGCGCGACGGCGTCCATGATCGTGTACGAGCCGAGGTCGATGTTGAACGGACTGGTCGGCACGAACTCCGTGTTGGTATCGCCACGATAGGTCGCATCGAGCGAGAACGTCGTGTCGCGGCCGAAGATCGCAGTCTGGTAGCCGAGCGCCGCATACAGCTGCAGGTCCGGCGTATTCGGGATCTCGTCGCCCTTGCGGCCGATGATCACGAACGGCGAAGCGCCCGGCAGCACCGGCTGATCTTCCGAGAGCTCGTGCTCGAAGAAATACGTGCCCGTGAACGTCAGCGTCAGGCGATCGGTGAGCAGCGAGTCCAGCGACCACTCGATGCCCGTCACGTCGGCGGCGCCGCCGTTGGTGGTGAACGGAATGTTGCCGACCGGATCGCGCGGCTCGACCTGAATGTCGTTCCACTTGATGTGGAACAGCGTGGCATTCACCTGCAGCCGCTGATCCAGCCAGCGCGACTTGATGCCGACCTCGTAGTTCTTCAGGTCGTCGGAGTCGAACGTATCGGGAATACCCGGCGCGAACGGCTGGTTGCCGTTGTTGATGCCGCCGACGCGGAAGCCTTCCGAGTACAGCACGTACCACAGCACATCGTCAGTGGCCTGCAGCGACAAGCTGATCTTCGGCAGCGTCGCGCTGCCGTCCTGCTTGAGCAGGCCGACGGCATTGCCGTTCACTGTGGTGCCGATCTGCTCACCGGCGACCGGCGCAGGTCCAGTCGGCGCGAACGCATGCAACGTTGCCTGAACCGATTCGAGCTTCGAGTCGGACCAGCGCAGGCCAGCGAGCAACGTCCAGCGATCGGCAAACTTGAATGTCGCTTCACCGAACACTGCCTTCTGCTCGACGTCATCCGAGCGCGTACGCCCGAAGAACGTGTTGCCGCCATTCAGCAGCGCATCGTCGGAGTTCAGCGCATTGAACGGCATCGGTCCACCGTTGCCGTCGGTCGTGACGACGTGCACGTTGAACTCGTTTTCGTCCTTCTGATAGTAGGCACCGGCCACGAAGTTGAACGCCGACTTGAAGTCGGAGGCAAAGCGCAGTTCCGCCATCTTCGTCTTGTACTCCTGCGGCTGCTGCGTGACGCCGGGGATCGGCACGCCGAAGAACAGCAGGATCGGCGTGCTGTCGAACGTGAAATCGATGTCGTGCTTGTACTGCGAGGCCGCGAGCGAAATGTTGCCCATGCCGGTGTCGTAGCGCGCGGTTGCGCCGAACAAGTCGAAGTCGTCCTTGCGCGGGCTCTTCGTGATGTCGGTGTTGATGAAGTCGCTGCCAGGCGTGAACGACCCCAGACCAGGCAGCGGCGCGAACCCACTGTTACCGGGCAGCGATGCAATCTCCGGCGGCTGGTCCGGATACGCGGGCACGCCCTTCGCCGTGAAGCGTGGCGAACCATCACTGTCGAGATTCTGTTTCAGATACACAGCATCGAGTGTGAACGCGTCGCTCGGCGTCCAGCGCGCGCTCAAACGCCCGCCGGTGATCTCAGTCGAATTGATGTCCTCGGCCGTGCCGTTGAAAGTCGTCGCGGTTCCCGAGGTGCGCTCGAGTCGCTTCTGATCGATCCAGCCATCGCGGTCTTCGCGATAGCCGACGATGCGCAGTGCCAGCTTGTCGGGCGACAGCGGGATGTTGACCATCGCGTTGATGCCATAGCCGGCGCCGCCGTCTTCGATCGTGCTGTAGTCCGCTGCGCCGAACGCGTCGAACTTCGACGCATCCGGTTTGCGCGTGATGAAGCGGATGTTGCCCGCCATCGAGTTCGATCCGTACAGCGTGCCTTGCGGACCGTTGAGCACTTCGACGCGCTCGACGTCGACGAGCTGCACCGGTGCGTTCTTGCCGCCGCCGTCCTGCTGATCGCTCGCAGTGATGACGTACTCGTCGAGGTACGCACCGACGACGGAAGGTCCGCTGCCGTTGATACCGCGAATGATGTATTCGGAATCGCCGGGACCGAGATTCTGGAATTGCAGACCGGGCACACTGCCGGCGAAAGCTTCGAACGTCGTCTCGCGCTTCAGCGTGAGATCGTCGCCGCCAAGCGCGTAGATCGATTCCGCTGTCTTCTGCACATCTGTTTCGCCGCGCTTGGTCGCGGTGACCACGACCTCTTCCAGCCCGCGACTGGCTTGATCGGAGTCCGCCGCATACGCATGCGCACACGCGACAGTGCACAGCACCGTGACCGCATGGCCACATTTGAATCTCAAGCGCGTCTTCATCGTGCCCCCTTGCCCACCCGCGAATGGCTCGTTGTTCACGGGATTTAACCGCTTCCGCGCGGTCGCTGCCGCATCCACTTTAGCCCGGAAGCCCTAATTTCCTCAGGTTGCGCGGACACGCCCTGCGGATAATCCGGCCGAGGTCGATGTCTGGGAGGTGAGACGCTCGATGGTGCTGTGAGACTCGCTGGTGATCCGTTGCGGGTCGGCGATGAGGTACGGCCGCAGGACCTCCAGGATCTCGTCATAGCCGGCAACCACCGCCTCCACCGTCAGCTCGCGGTCATGGAACTCCTCGTAGTTCAGCCAGTTCTCCGAGATGATCCACGTGATGTCGACGATGGAGCGCAGCCGCCGCGGGTCGGTCGGCAGTTTCATGTGACCGCGTGCGACGAGTGCGTTGAAGAATCGTTCGATCTCGACCAGCCGGCGCTCGCGATTGTGGGCGAAGCGCTGCCGCAGCACTTTGTCCTGCCGCAGCAGGTCGGCCATCTCGCGATAAAAGAAGCGGTAATCGCGAATGAGCTTGAGCTGGCGGACGAACATCTCCGCCATGTGTTCGAGCGTGGCGGCGAGGTGATCGCGGTACCAGCCGGAGTCCATCTCGTCGACGGCGCGCTGGAAGAGAAAGCGGATGATTTCCCGCTTGTTGTGGAAATGGTAGTGCAGGTTGCCCTTGCTGATGCCGCAGTGCTCGGCGATGCGATTGGTCGAGACCTCGGCCGTGCCGTGCTCGTTGAAGAGCTCCAGCGCGGCGTCGACGATGCGAGTCTGCGTATCGCGGGTAGCCATAGATCCGGGAGGCCAGGAATCCAGTGAATAGACCAGTGAATAGAATAGCGCAGGAGCAACGAATGAGTACGTCCCCCAGCGCCGCCTTCCCCGTGGAACGGCTGCGAGCGGAATTCCCCGCCTTGCAACGTGCGGGAAAGGATGTGTTCTTCGACAACGCGGCCGGCGCGCAGGTGCCCAAAGCCGTGTTCGACGCAATCCATGAACACCTGCTGGTGCGCAACGTGCAGCGCGGCGGGCGCTACTCGCAGAGCGTCGCGGTAGATGAAATCCTGGCGCAGGCCCGAGCCAGCATCGGTGCGCTGGTCAATGCGCGCCAGCCGAACGAGATCGCCTTCGGCATGAACGCGACCTCGTTCATCCGCCTGGTCAGCCTGGGCGTCGCCCAGACGCTCGGCGAGCGTAACGAAATCATCGTCACCGACCTCGATCACGAGGCGAACGTGGCCACCTGGCTGGCACTCGAACCGCTCGGCGCCAAGATTCGCTGGTGGCGGATGCGCGAGGACGCCAACCTTTACCTGGAAGATCTGGCGCCGCTGCTGTCGTCGAAGACGCGCCTGCTCGCCTGCTCCGTAGCGTCGAACGCGCTCGGCACGATCGTCGATGTCCGCGGTGCGGCCGATCTGGTGCACGCGGCCGGCGGCGAAATCTTTCTCGACTGCGTGCACTTCGCGCCGCATGGCCGCGTCGACGTGCAGATGTTCGACTGCGACTACCTGGTCTGCTCCGGGTACAAGATTTTCGGGCCCCACATGGGCTTCCTGTGGGGACGCTACGAGCTGTTGCAGCGCCTGCCGACGTTCCGCGAGGACTTCATCCCGGATGCACCGCCCGGCAAGATCGAGGCGGGCACCGTGAGTTACGAAAGCGTCGCCGGGATGGACGCCGCCGTCCGCTATCTCGCCCAGCTCGGGCGCTCGATGGCATCGGGTCCTGCGGACATGCGCGTCGACGTTGCACACGCCATGCACGCAATCCTCGGCTACGAACGCGACCTCGCGCTGGAATTGCTGAAGGTTTTGCGCGACTGCAAAGCGCGCGTCTACGGCGTCGCGGATCCGGCTCGCATCGCGAACCGCGTCCCGACTGTGTCGTTCACCCTCGACGGGGTCGCACCCTCGGCCGTGACGGACGCGATGGCCCGCGCGGGGATCGGCATTCGCGACGGTCATCTCTATTGCCCGCGGTTGATGAAACGCCTCGGCCTGACGCTGGAGTCTGGCGCGGTTCGCGTCTCACTCGTTCACTACAACACCCTGGCCGAGATTCATCGCTTCGGTAACGTGCTGTCAGGATTAAACTAGAACCATGAGCTCGGACGAATCCCCTGAGGCGCTGATCGCCGGCAACATGCCGTCGTACCAGGAACTGGTCGCCGGCAAGCGCTACATGTGGTGCCGCTGCGGGCGCTCGAAGAATCAGCCGTTCTGCGACGGCTCGCACGCGGGGACCGGCTTCCAGCCCGTCGCCTACGTGGCGAAGGCCGACAAGGAGGAAGCGCTGTTTTGCATGTGCAAGCGCACCGGCACGCCGCCGTTCTGCGATGGCACGCATGCCAACCTGCCGGGCGGCTACAAAGAAGAAACCGCCGAGAGCATCGCGGCGAGCAACGTGCCGTGGGCGCCTGAACTGGACGGCGGCATCCATCGTCTCGACGGCGTTTGCTACACCGTCCGCGCCGCCGCGACGCGTCCGGCGAATCCCGGTCCCTTCTGGATGCGCACGCTAGTCGACGCTCAACGTGGCGCCGCGTGGCAGACACAGCTCTATATCGAAGTCCGCGATCAACCGTCCGCGGTGCTGGCGCCAAGCAAGCCGGCGCAAACGATCCTCTTCATCGCCGCGGGCAGCGGCACGATCGAAATCGGCACGCGACGCTTCAAAGTCGGTCCGACGGATGGCGTCATGGTACTGCCCGGTGAAGGATTTCGGCTGACAGCCGACGCCGGCGCGTGCCTGCAAGTGTTCGTCTCCATGTGTTCGGCTGAAGCCCTGTTGCGACCGGCAGAAGCGATGCCGCCGTTCAACGACGCGCATCCCGAGCGCGTCGCACGCATCGACGAGCAGCAACGCAAGGCCATGGGCACGCGCTTCTTCCAGCATCTCGTCGACGGGCGGCTGGGCGCGCAGAACGCCGTCCAGTTCATTGGCCACATCCCGCAGTCGAAGGCGTCGATGCACCGTCATCTCTACGAAGAAGCGGTGATCGTCGTCGCCGGCGAGGGCGTCATCTGGAATGAAAGCGTGCGCGCAGTGGTGCGAACGGGCGATGTGATTTTCTTCCCGCGCAAACACGTGCACTCCCTGCAATGTACTTCGCCCGATGGCATGGACGTGCTCGGCGTCATCCATCCCGGCGACAACCCGGGCATCAATTACTGACTATGGAACCAGACTTCAAAGCGCTGCGCCGCGAATTCCCACTGCTGCAGCACATGACTTACCTCAATAGCTGCTCGTACTGCGCGCTGGCGAACGACGTCAAAGCTGCATTCGACAACTACCTGCTCGATCGCCTGCAAGTCGGTGCCAACTGGGACGTGTGGGTTACGAAGAACGAAGCTGTGCGGGCACTCATGGCGCAGCTCCTGCACGCGACACCGGATGAGATCGCGGTCACCGCCTCTGCGTCCGCAGGACTGAATGCCCTGGCAACCGCGTTGCAATTCTCCGGCGAGCGCAACAAAGTCGTCATCAGCGATTTCGAATTTCCGACCAACGCCCAGATCTGGCACGCGCAGGAGCAGCGCGGTGCGCGTGTCGTACACGTGAAACGTAACGCGGACGGTTACATTCCGCCGGAAGCGTTCGTCGAGCATATCGACGAGCAGACCAAGCTGGTCGCAATCACACACGTCTGCTTCCGTAACGGAGCGCGGCTCGACATCGGGGCTGTCGCCAAGCTGGCGCGAGCGAAAGGCGCGCTGGTGCTGCTCGACTGCTATCAATCCGTCGGCTCGGTCGATATCGACGTCAAGGCACTCGACGTCGACTTCGCGGTCGGCGGCATGTTGAAGTACCTGCTCGGCACCGCGGGCATCGGCTTCCTGTACGTTCGCGACTCACTGGTACGCTCGCTGCACCCGACGCACACCGGCTGGTTCGCGCAGGAGAACATCTTCGCGATGGCCATCGATGCGAATCGCCCGTCGCCGACTGCCCGCCGCTTCGAAGCCGGCACGCCGCCGGTCGTGAGCTGCTATGCCTCGGAAGCCGGGTTGAAGATCATGCTCGATGTCGGAATGCCGGCGATCGAGCGGCGCATTCGCGAGCTGACGCGAAGCTGCATGGAGAAACTGCGCGACATCGGCTGGGCGAGCGTCACGCCCTCGCAGGACGAGCGGCGCGGTGCGATGATCTGCGTGCCATCGAAGGCGAGCGGCGCACTGGCGCAGGAACTGATGAGACGCAACATCGTCGCCTCACATCGTGACGACAACCTGCGCGTGTGCTTCCATTTCTACAACAACGACGAGGACGTGGACGTGCTCGTCGAGACGCTGCGCGAGCTGCGTCCCAAATTCGGCATCTGACGAGAGGTAACGAGCCATGAGCAAAAATTCTGCGCTGCTAGCCGACCTCGCCGCCGGCATCGTCACTGGCGGCATTCGCGTCGTCGATCTCACGGTACCGCTGGAGCCGCTGACCCCGACGATCCAGCTGCCGCCGCAGTTCGCGCCCTCCAAGCCGTTCTCGATGGAGGAGATCTCGAAGTACGACCAGCGTGGCCCGGCCTGGTACTGGAACAACATCGCGTGCGGCGAGCACACCGGCACGCACTTCGACGCGCCGATCCACTGGGTCACCGGCAAGGATTATCCGAACAACGCCACGCACAACATCCCGGTGCAGAAGTTCATCGGCCCGGCGTGCGTCATCGACGTGTCGGACCGCGTGCGCGAGAACAACGACTTCCTCGTGACGGTCGACGTCATCAAGGCCTGGGAGTCGAAGCACGGCGGGATTCCCCAGGGTGCCTGGGTACTGATCCGCACCGACTGGTCGAAGCGCACCGGCGCCGAACGCTTCCTGAACATCCGCGACGATGGTCCGCATACGCCGGGCTTCCATCCGCAGTGCGTGCCGTTCCTCGCCAAGGAGCGCGACATCCTCGGCGTCGGCGTCGAGACGGTCGGCACCGATGCGGGACAGGCGGCGACGTTCGATCCGATGTTCCCGTGCCACACGATCATGCACGGCTCGAATCGCTTCGGCCTCGCAAGCCTGATGAACCTGGATCAGCTGCCGCCGACGGGCGCAGTGGTGATTGCGCCGCCGTTGAAGATCGTCAACGGCTCGGGCAGCCCGCTGCGAGTGTTGGCGCTGATTCCCACCTGATCATTTTGGCGGAGTAAAGCGAGCTCGCTGCTTGCCGCCGGCAAGCGGCAGCTTGCTTTCGTCGATGATCTCGCCGTTCTTCATGACGAGGGCGATCGCCTTGACGTTGTCGACGCTGACGGCCGGGTCGGCATCGAGCATGACCAGGTCGGCGAAGCGACCGACCTGCACAGATCCGAGCTGGTCCGCTTTGCCCAGAAACACCGCGCTGTTGTAAGTCGCGATGCGGATGACGTCGAGCGGTGCGATGCCGGCAGCGGCAAGCAGCTCGAGCTCGCGATGCACTGCGGGTCCGCTGCTCTGATCGGTGCCGCAGGCGACGACGCCGCCCGCTGCATGGATCTTGCGAATGTTCTCCTGCGCGATCGGCGTCATGATCTTCATCCACGTCGTCCAGGTCCGCGCGCGAAACTCCGCGGCGGTTTCGGTCTTGAGCTTGTTGCGCTCGGCGACCGTCAAGGACGCGGCGTATAACGGCTGATCGAGATACTCCGGATGCTCGGCGAGACGGCTGTAGTTCTCGCCGATCGTCAGCGTGCTGGCGAACGGGATCTTCTTCGCGGCCATGAGCTTTACGAACGAATCGCTGACCGGCCCCTGGATCACCGGATGCGCGAGCGTGTCGAGGCCGGCATAGATCGCCTCGAGCGCGCGGAATTCGTTGGAGACGTGCGCCGTCGTGCGGATGCCGTGCTGGTTGTAGTAACGCACGATCTTCTCGGCGAGGTCGGCGGTGAGCAGCGTGATCATCGGTCGCGAGCCCCAGCCCTCCTCTTCCATCATCAGCTTGACCATGTCGGGCTGCTGCTCGGCGATGTGTGCGTCGAGCAGCGCCTTGTCCTTCTCGAAGTCGCTGATGCCGATCGAGATGCGATCGCCGTGGCTGCCCGGATACGTAATCGCGTTGCCGGTGGCGAAGATGCGCGGCGAGAGAATCTTGCCGGCGCGCTCATCGGCACGCAGCGGCAGGATCAATTTCGGAAAATTGCCGGCGTCGAACACGGTCGTCACGCCGGAGTACAGATAGCTCGCCAGTGCCCCCAACGCCTCGCCGCGACTCGCATCATCCCACTTCACGTTGGGCCCGGAGGGCTGCGCGGCGCCGCGCAGATGAATATGCACGTCGAACAGGCCGGGAATGAGGTACTTGCCCCGCGCGTCGATTCGTCGGCCGGACTCGTTGCCGGCGAGCTGGCTCGGAGTGACGGCAGCAATCTGCGCGCCGTCGATGATCACCGCCATGTCGGGCTGAGGCGCGCGGTCGGTGCCTTCGATCACCGTGACGTGGTCGATGATCAGTCGCTCGGCGGCGCCGGCCAGCACAGGAACGAGCGCAAGCGCGAGCGCAAACACTATCGATCGGAATCTCATTGCTTCAACCCCAGCTCGTTCAGCGCCGCTCGCAGCTGCTTGCCCTCCTCGTCCGCCAGCGCTGCCGTCCGCAGGCGCTTGATGATGGCAGCGAGATCGGAGCGATCGGCGAGACGCTGAACTGCGTCAGTAACAGTGTTGTAGTTCTTCAGTCCGCGCTCGTGCGTATCGCTGTAACCTTTCACGAGGCGCTGACACTCGGCCAGCTCGACCGCGGCGTCGTAGCCGCCAGGTTTCGCTGCCAGTGACTTGATGTGCTCCAGCCATGCGCCGATCCGTTGCTGTTCGAGTCGATAGCGCAGCGTACCGCGACGCCAGCGCCGCAGACCCGCAACGAAGTACAGAAGCAGGAATCCACTGAGGTGCGCAGTCTGGACATGCCTGCCCTTGCGGAACAGCGGCGCGAACCA
>DATJIP010000060.1:0-26339 GCA_035493235.1 Steroidobacteraceae bacterium | reverse complement strand
GTGGTCGATCTCACCGCGTTCGAGATCGAGTTCCAGGTGCCGGAGAGCTATGCGGACGATCTGGGTTTGGGGATGGAAGCGGAAGTGACCTCGGGAACGAAGAAGTACGCGGCGAAGGTCAGCGCCGTATCGCCGGAAGTGCGCTCTGGTCAGGTGACCGGGCGCCTGCGCTTCTCGGGCGAAGTGCCGCAGGGCCTGCGGCAGAACCAGCGGTTGTCGACGCGCATCGTGCTGGAGTCGCGCGACGACGTGCTGAAAGTGCAGCGTGGTGCGTTCCTCGACACCGGCGGCGGGCGCGTCGCCTACGTCGTGCAGGGCGACGTCGCCACGAAGCGGGCGATCCGCACCGGTGCGGTCAGCGTGTCCGAGGTGGAGGTCCTGGAAGGGCTCCAGCCGGGCGATCGCATCATCATTTCAAACCTTGGCGAGTTCGAGCGCGTCGAAACCGTGCGGCTGGCCGACTAAACCAAACGAGGGACTCTCATGTTCTCCATGCACAACATCTCCAAGGTCTTTCGCACGGATCTGATCGAGACGCACGCGTTGCGCGACTTCAGCCTCGAAGTCACCGAAGGCGAGTTCGTTGCCGTGACCGGTCCTTCCGGCTCGGGCAAGACCACGTTCCTGAACATCGCGGGGCTGCTCGAGACCTTCGACACCGGCACCTACAAGCTCGACGGCGCGGACGTGAGCCGCCTGTCGGACGACGAGCGCTCGCGCATTCGCAACCAGAAAATCGGCTTCATCTTCCAGAGCTTCAACCTGATTCCGGATCTCGACGTGTTCGACAACGTCGACGTGCCGCTGCGCTATCGCGGCATGAATGCGCCCGAGCGCAAGAAGCGCATCACGGAAGCGCTGGAAGTCGTCGGCCTCGCATCGCGCATGAAGCACATTCCCGCGCAGCTCTCCGGCGGTCAGCAGCAGCGCGTCGCGATTGCGCGCGCGCTTGCTGGCACCCCGCGCTTCCTGCTCGCTGATGAGCCGACCGGTAACCTCGACTCGTTGATGGCGCGCCAGGTGGTCGATCTGCTCGAAGACATCAATCGCCGCGGCACGACGATCATCATGGTCACGCACGATCCCGAGCTCGCGCGTCGCGCCCATCGCAACGTGCACGTGATGGACGGGCAGGTCACCGATCTGCAGCCGTTTGCAGCGAAGCCGCTGGTGCGTCCCGAAGCGATTGCCGCAGGTTGAAAAGCCATGCTCGCCTACTACTTCCGCATTGCTCTCAAGAGTCTGCGCCGCAACCCGATGCTGACCGCGCTGATGATCGGCGCGATCGCGGTCGGCGTCGGCGTGTGCATCACCACGTTGACGGTGTATCGCCTGATGTCGGGCAACCCGATGGCGGCACGCAACGATGTGCTCTACTCGGTCACGCTTGACAGCTGGGATCCCAACCATCCCTGGACCGACGATCACCCCGAGCTGCCGCCTCCCGAGCTGACGTTCCGCGATGCGCAGGCGCTGTACGCCTCCGACATTCCGGATCGCAAGGTGATGATGCGCAAAGCGGGGTTCGTGGTCGAAGCGCCGCCGAAGAGCGGGGTCGCACCGTTCCTGGTCACGGGACGCACGACCACCAAGGACTTCTTCGGCATGTTCAATGTGCCGTTCAAGTACGGCAGCGGCTGGGACCAGGCCGCGGACGACGCCTCGCAGATGGTGGTGGTGCTGTCGAAGAAGACCAACGACAAGGCGTTCGGTGGCGCCGACAGCGTCGGCCAGACCATCCGGCTCGACGGTCACGACTACAAAGTCGTCGGCGTGCTCGACGAATGGGCGCCGACGCCGAAGTTCTACGATCTGAACAACGGCGCGTTCGACGAGATCGAGGAGCTGTTCGTGCCGTTCGGCATCGGCGAGCAGTACGAGATGCAGAGTGCGGGTAACACCAATTGCTGGCGCGACCAGCAGATCAACAACTTCAAGGATTTCCTCAACAGCGATTGCGTGTGGATTCAGTTCTGGGTGGAGCTGAAGGACAGCCAGAAAGCCGCGGCGTTCCAGGACTTCATCGACAACTTCGTGCGCGAGCAGAAGGCGCTGGGCCGCTACGAGCGGCCGCTGAACAATCACCTGCGCCATCCGGACGAGTGGCTCAGGGTCAATGAAGCCGTGCAGGACGACAACCGCGTGCTCGTCGGGTTGTCGTTCACGTTCCTGGCGGTGTGCCTGTTGAACATGATCGGCCTGCTGCTTGCGAAGTTCCTCGGCGCAGCGCCGCTGGTCGGTCTGCGACGGGCGCTCGGTGCGAGCAAGTCCGCGATCTTCGGGCAACACCTGGTGGAGGTCGGCGTGATCGGCCTGGCCGGTGGCCTGCTCGGCATCGTGCTCGCCGCGCTCGGACTGTGGGGCGTGCGCAACCTCTACGAGAACTACGACGAGCTGACTCGACTGGACTTTCCCATGTTGCTGACTGCGATCGGCATCGCGGTCCTGTCGGGTCTGCTCGCCGGCTTCTATCCGACGTGGCGCGTGTGCCGGGTGCAGCCGGCCGCCTACCTGAAGACTCAGTAAGAGAGTTGCATGGAAATTCGACCGATCCTCAGCGCGATGCTACGTAACAAGACGGGCGCGATTCTCGTCGGCTTGCAGATCGCGCTGACGCTTGCCGTCGTCGCGAACGCGGTCTTCATCATCATGCAGCGCGTGGAGAAGATCGGCCGGCCGCCGGGCATCGACTCCGACAACCTGTTCTTCGTGCAGAGCTACGGCTTCGGACCGAACTACGACCAACGCAGCACGATCGACAACGACCTGCGTTTGATCCGCTCGCTGCCTGGTGTCGTCAGCGCTTCGCCGATCAACGGCATTCCGCTGTCCGGCGGCGGCTCGGCGACCAACCTGGGGCCGACGGCACAGCGCGAGAAGCAGACGATCAACACCAACTACTACACCGTCGACGAGCACGGCATGGACTCGCTGGGCGTGAAGCTGGTCGAAGGGCGCAACTTCACGCAGACGGAGATCGAGTTCAATCCCGATCCTGCCGGCGGCCAGTTCGCGCATTTCGCGATCATCACCAGGGACACTGCGCGCGCGCTGTTCGGCGACGAGCATGCAGTCGGCAAGACGATCTACCAGGGCTCCGAGGACTCCGCGGTCGTCATCGGCGTCATGGAGAACATGCTCGGCGCGTGGGTCGGCTGGGACAAGTTGACGCAGGTCATGCTGATCCCGCGCATCCAGGCGGGTCCGCTGGCACGCTACGTGGTGCGCACCGAGCTGGGTCAGCGCGATGCACTGATGGCCGAAGTCGAGAAAAAGCTGTCGAACAACAACCCGAATCGTGCGATCACGTTCGTGCGCTCGCACGAGAAGATCAAGGAGCGCAGCTATCGAGCCGACAGCCGCATGGTTGCGTTCCTCGGCGTGCTCATCGGGTTGATGATCTCCGTCACCGCGCTCGGCATCGTCGGTCTCGCGAGCTTCCTCGTGAGCGTGCGCCGCAAGCAGATCGGCACGCGTCGCGCGGTGGGTGCGCGTCGCATCGACATCATCCGTTACTTCATGCTGGAGAATTGGCTGCTGACGACCGGTGGCGTGATTGCGGGCACCGTGCTCGCCTTCGCGTTCGGCCAGTGGCTGAGCTCGGCGTACTCGTTGCCGCGTCTGCCGCCGACGTATGTCGCAGGCGGCGTCGCGGTGCTGTGGCTACTGGGGCAGTTGGCGGCTTTCCTGCCGGCGCGGCGCGCAGCCGCAATTCCGCCGGCGATCGCCACGCGCACTGTGTGAGGCAACCATGGAACTTCGACCGATCCTGAGTGCGATGCTTCGTAACAAAACGGGTGCGGTCCTGGTCGGGCTGCAGATCGCGCTGACACTCGCGGTCGTCGCGAACGCGGTGTTCATCATCATGCAGCGCGTGGAGAAGATCGGCCGGCCGCCGGGCATCGACTCCGACAATCTGATCTTCGTGCAGAGCTACGGCTTCGGCCCGAACTACAATCAGCGCCAGACGATCGACGCCGACCTGCGCCTGCTGCGCTCGCTGCCGGGCGTCGTCGACGTGTCGCCGATCAGCCAGATTCCGATGTCGCAGAGCGGCTCGTCGACCAACCTCGGACCGGAGCAGGTCCGCGAGAAGGTCAGGGTCAACACCAATCACTTCTCGGTCGACGAGCACGGCATCGAGGCCTTGGGTGTAAAGCTCGCGGAAGGACGGAACTTCACGCAGTCCGAGATCCAGTACAACCCGGATCCGGCCAACTCGGACTTCGTGCCGTTCGTGATCCTCAACAAGGATGCGGCCATCGCCATCTTCGGCACCGAGCACGCCGTCGGCAAAACGGTCTACGACTACTCCCACTCGGCAGTCGTTATCGGCGTGATGGAGAACATGCTCGGCTCGTGGGTCGGTTGGGACAAGCTGACGCAGGTCATGTTGACGCCGCGCATCGAGGCCGGCCCGCTGGCGCGCTACGCCGTGCGCGCCGAGCCCGGTCGGCGCGACCAGTTGATCCCGGAAATCGAGCGCAAGCTCGAGGGCACGAACCCGGATCGGGCGATCACGTTCGTCAAGTCGCACAAGCAGATCAAGGAGCGCAGCTATCGCGCCGACAGCCGCATGGTGGCGTTCCTGAGCATGCTCATCGGCTTGATGATTTCCGTCACGGCGCTCGGCATCGTCGGTCTCGCGAGCTTCCTCGTGAGCGTGCGTCGCAAGCAGATCGGCACGCGTCGCGCGGTCGGCGCGCGTCGCATCGACATCATCCGCTACTTCATGGTCGAGAACTGGCTGCTCACGACCGGCGGTGTGGTTGCGGGCACGGTCCTCGCCTTCGTCTTCGGCCAGTGGTTGAGCTCTGCGTACTCGCTGCCTCGCTTGCCGCCGACCTATGTAGCAGGCGGTGTAGTGTTGCTGTGGATACTGGGTCAACTGGCGGCTTTCTTGCCGGCGCGGCGCGCAGCAGCCATTCCGCCGGCCATCGCAACACGGACGGTATGATTCGCATATGGCCAGCATTCTAATCATCGATGACAACGACGCCGTGCGCACGGCGCTCGAAGTCCTGTTGGCGCTGCAGGGTCATCGCGTGCTCGCGGCGAACGGGCCGGACGAAGGGCTGCGTACGCTGGCGCGAGAGCAGATCGACCTCGTGCTGCAGGACATGAACTTCCGCAAGGAAGCGACTTCGGGCGAGGAGGGCGTCGCGCTGTTCCATGCTACTCGCGAGCGCTACCCGACCGTGCCGATCGTGCTGCTCACCGCGTGGACACATCTGGAAACGGCCGTCGATCTCGTCAAGGCTGGTGCCGCGGACTACGTCGCGAAGCCCTGGGACGACGCGCGGTTGTTGACGACGATCCGCAATCTGCTGGAGCTGCGTCGATTGTCGGTGGAGCAGGAGCGGGCGGCGCGACGTCGCGCTGACTCACGCGCCGCGCTTGCGCAGAAGTTCGATCTATGCGGGCTCGTGTTCGAGAGCGAGCCGATGCGTGATGTAGTTACGAAGGCAACACATATCGCAGCGGCCGACGTGCCGGTGTTGATCACCGGACCGAACGGCTCCGGCAAGGAAGTGCTGGCAGCGATCATTCAAGCGAATTCGAGCGTGCGCAGTGGGCCTTTCATCAAAGTGAACGTCGGCGCACTGCCAAAGGATCTGATGGAGGCAGAACTGTTCGGCGCGGAGGCCGGTGCCTACACGGGCGCCACCAAAGTGCGTCAAGGACGGTTCGAAGCGGCCGACGGCGGCACGTTGTTCCTGGACGAGATCGGCAATCTCTCGCTCGAAGGCCAGGCGAAGCTGTTGCGCGTCTTGCAGACCGGCGAGTTCGAGCGACTGGGCAGCAGCACCACGCGTCGCGTGAAAGTGCGCGTGATCAGCGCGACCAACTCCGACCTGCCCGCCGCCATCACGGCCGGCCGGTTCCGTGAAGACCTTTACTATCGACTCAACGTCATCGAGCTGAAGGTCCCGCCGCTCGCCGAGCGCAAGGAGGACATCCTGCCGCTCGCCAAGCACTTCCTGGAGGACGGGCAGAAGATGAGCGTGCCTGCGCAGCGCGCGCTGCTCGCACACTCCTGGCCGGGCAACGTTCGCGAGCTGATGAATACGATCCGACGCGCGTCGCTGCTGTCGACGGCGGCGGAGATCTCGCCGGCCGATCTGGGATTGGTCATGGCGCCGGGCACGTTGGAAATGGTGCCGGAGCGGGAGCCGGATCGAGCGGAGATAGAGGGGGCGCTGGCGCGGGCCCGGGGAGTCATCGCGCGGGCGGCGCGGGAGTTGGGGTTGAGCCGGCAGGCGTTGTATCGACGGATGGAGAAGCTGGGGCTCAAAGAATAAGAGTCGGGCTGAAGCCTGCTGCGCAGGGATGCGCGAATGCCGCGGGCGCAGGGATGCGCTGGAGCGGCCGACCTGCAGGGTAAGAACCAGCCTTGGCTTGTAGGTCGGGATTCGTTCCGACACCATTCGATTCCATGCGATTTTCTCTGGAAGGCAAGCTGGCGCTGTTTGGTTTCTTGCTCGTCGCCGCCGTCGCGGCGCTCGTCGCTTTCCTGTCGCGTTGGCTCGGTTCGCCCTGGCTGGCATTTCTCGTCGGGGTTGCGGTCGCGACGCCGCTCGCGACCATCGCTGCGCGCTACTACATGAAACCCGTCTCGAATACGTTGCGCGCCGTGGGCGACGGCATCGCGAGCCTCACCGATCGCGACTTCAGCGTGAGCATCGGCACGACCAATCAGCCGGAGTTGACGTCGCTCGTCGAAGGCTACAACCGCCTCGGCAATGTGCTGCGCGAGGAACGCCAGTCGCTGTATCAGCGCGAGTTGCTGCTCGACACCGTCATTCAAGCGACGCCGCTCTCGATGGTGCTGACCAATGCGAACGGGCGTGTTGTCTACAGCAACGTCGCCGCGCGTCAGACTTTTCTCGGCGGCCGCAAGCTCGAAGGCCTTGCGTTCGCCGAGCTGATCGCCGCGTCACCCGAGCCGTTGCGGCTGGCCGTTGCCTCCGAGGCCGACTCACTGTTCACGATCGAAGGCGAAGACGAGTCCGAGATCTACCATCTCTCGCAGCGGGGCTTCCTGCTCAACAGTCAGTTGCATCGCCTCTATCTGCTGAAGCAGATGACGCGCGAGCTGGCGCGGCAGGAAGTCGAGACCTGGAAGAAGGTGATCCGCGTGATCGCGCACGAGCTCAACAACTCGCTCGCGCCGATTTCTTCGCTGGCGCATTCGGGCCGCCAGACGGTCGAGCGTCCGGATGCCTCGCAACTGGAGCGGATCTTCCGCACGATCGAAGAGCGCGCGCGGCATCTGCATACGTTCATCGATGGCTACGCGCGCTTCGCGAAGCTGCCGCGGCCGCAGCCGGAACCGATCGCCTGGCGCGCCTTCCTGCGCTCGTTGCAGGAAACGGCGCCGTTCACGCTTGCCGGCGAGCCGCCGACGCGCCCCGGCGTGTTCGACCCGGCGCAGATCGAGCAGGTGATCATCAACCTGGTGAAGAACGCGAAGGAGGCGGGCGCGCCGCCGGACAGCATCGAGTTGAACGTGCAGGAGCATGCCGCGGGCTGGCGGTTGCAGGTGCTGGATCGCGGCGCCGGTATGTCCGAGGAAGTCCTGCGCAACGCGCTGCTGCCGTTCTATTCGACAAAACCTGCCGGCGCCGGCCTCGGCCTGACACTCTGCCGCGAGGTCATCGAGGCACATGGCGGCCGGATTTCGCTGGCAAACCGCCCCGGCGGCGGGTTGGCGGCGACTTTGTGGATTCCCGAGATCGCGCAGGAGTAGAACGCGACGACGTCAAGCGCCCATCCGCGGGTGGTGCGAGGACGTGGGGTGCTCTAGGATGGCCCATCGCGGGAGCTGCGGTCGGGGATGGGCGGAGAATGAACAAAGAGTCCGCGCTGGCGAATCTCGGTCTATCAGGCAACGAGGACACGGCCACCGTGGCGCGCGTGTATGGCGAGCGGCTGTCCGCCATCCAGGATCAACTGGTCAAGGCACAGACTGATGCGGAGCGGGGCGACTACTCGACGAAGCTGTCGCAGCTGGTCGAATCCTACGAGTTCGTGACTCAGACCGGCCGCCACACCAAGGCTGCTGCGAACGAATCGTCGGCGACCGTCATGCGCACTGGCACCGAGATCGCCCAGATGGCGCCGCAGATGGACACCTTGATTCGCATGGAGCCGGGTGCCGTTCTGTCGAGCCGGCTCGAGATCGGTGCGCTGCTCGGACAAGGCGGCATGGGCAACGTGTATGCCGCGCGCGATCGCCTGAAAGACGAAGACGTCGCGATCAAAGTCCTGCGCCAGGACCTGCTGTTCAGCACCGCGGCGAAGGAGCGCTTCCTCGCCGAAGCCAAAGTGTCCTGCAACCTGTCGCACCCGAACATCGTGCGCGTGTACGACGTCGGTCAGAGCGGCAGCTACTACTACTTCTCGATGGAGCGCTTGAAGGGCCACAACCTGCGCAATCGCATCGAGGCGTACGAGCGCGACAACCGCCAGTTCTCGATCGACGAAGTCACCGACATCGCGCGCCAGCTCATCGACGCGTTGCGTTATGCGCATCGCTACATCGTGCATCGTGACATCAAGCCCGAGAACATCTGGCTCGCCGACGACGGCACTGTGAAGCTGATGGACTTCGGCATCGCGCGCGCCTACAGCAGCTCGCACATGACTCAGACGGGCATGACGCTCGGCACTGCCTATTACATGGCGCCGGAGCAGCGGGTCGCGGCGAAGGATGTCGATTGGCGCGCTGATCAGTACGCGCTCGGCGTGGTGCTGTACGAATTGTTGTCGGGCCAGTTGCCCACCGGCGCCGTCAAGCCGCTCGAGATGATTCGGAAGGATTTGCCGAAGCGCTACGCGCGCGCGTTGATGCGTGCGATGTCGCCGAAGCCGGATGATCGCTTCCCGGCGCTGGCCGATTTGCTCGCGGAGATGGAAGGACCGGAGCGCAAGGTTGCCGTCGGGATTGGCGGGTTGCTGCTGATCGCTGCAGGTGTTGCGGCGGCTGGTGTCGGCGCTTACTACTTCGTCAAGCCCGCTGCGCCGCCGGCGCAGCAGACTGTTGCAGCGACACAGCCGGCGGTTGAAAAGGCCGCCGAGGTGTCGAAGCCCAAGGAACCGGCGATCACGACTGCGACGACCGGCCAGAGTGCTGCGGATACGATGCCGCCCTTGACCGCGCAGGCCGCAACGCCGCCGCCGCAGGAACCTCCCAAAGAACCGCCCAGCGGATCTGCTTCGAGCAGCGGAGCAGCTGCGCAGGTGCAATCAGATGAATCCGCCGCGCACACCAAGGTCGCGTCGAATTCGTCGACGCGCGTGGCTGCAGTCAATCCGGCATCGCAGATCGATACGCGCCGGCAGGAATGCGTCACGCAATGTGAGCGCGACAGCGGCGAGTGCAAGAGTCTCAATCGTCGTGGCAAGCAGGACTGCATGCGTGCGGTTGCATTCGGCAGCAGCAACGGCCGGTTGAACACCACGACCTCGTATTCGGCGAACTGCGCTTTCTATAGCACGCAGCGCTGCGATCGCGCCTCCAACCGCGACGCGTGCCTTTCACGCATCGACACGCGTCACACCGAGTGTGTGCAACTGGTCAACAACATCGCCTCGGGCCGCCAGGAGTGCGAAGACCGCTCGCGCGAGTCCGACAAGATGTGTCTGGACGAACTAAGAGACTGCCGCGCGGGATGCTGATCAGCCGCGTCTTCTTGCTCTTTACGGTGTGTTTCTCGGTGGCATTCGCCGCCACCAGCGAGCGTGCGCAGATCGCGATCAGCGACCTCAAGCCCTCCTACTGCGCAGGCGAGCTGTTAAAGGTAACGATCTGGAATCGAGGCGATCGGCCACTCTCGATCAACGTGGCCATCGAGGCACTCGTGGACGGGAGATGGAGTGAGGTTTGGTCGAGCCTCAAGACCCCACCAGATCAGACTCCCACCAAGATCGCCGAGGTAGATTTAGTCGAACCGGGCCAATCCATAGCGTACTCGTGGGACATCTTCAGATTCCCTGTTCGTGCCGACCTCGCGCGAGCGAGATTCCGACTGAGGACAGACGCGACTGTCGCGACCCGGCAAACGTCCTTCGCATCCTCGGAGTTTGCGCTCTGCTCCGACTAAGCGAGCGTGTGATACACCTTCTGCACGTCGTCGTCCTGCTCGAGCTTGTCGACCAGCTCCATCACTTCGGTCGCCTGCGGCTCGGGCAGCTCGGTCGGCGTGAGGCAGATGAATTCGTGCTCGGCTGACAGCGGCGTGAGCTTGCGGTCTTCGAGCGCCTTCTGCACCTGACCGAAGTCGGGAAACAGGCAGCGGATCACGATCTGCGGCTCGCCTTTCTCGCCGGTGCTCTCGCCCATCTCTTCGAGACCGTGATCGATCAGGTACAGCTCCAGGTCGTCCTGGTCGATGCCTTCGGGGTTCAGGCGGAACACGCCCATCTTCTTGAACATGAAGCTGACGCTGTTGGTCGTGCCGAGATTGCCGCCGTGCTTTGAAAATGCGTTACGCACGCTCGCGACAGTGCGCGTCGGATTGTCGGTGGCGGCTTCGACCAGCACCGCCACGCCGTGCGGCGCGTAGCCTTCGTACATCACCACGTCGAAGCTCGCCGCGTCCTTACCCGAGGCGCGACGGATCGCGGCCTCGACCTTGTCCTTCGGCATGTTCACCGCGCGCGCGTTCTGCATCACGCGGCGCAGGTGGGAATTCGAGTTCGGATCGGTGCCGCCGGACTTGACGGCAATGGTGATGTCCTTGCCGATGCGCGCGAACTGCTTCGCCATGCGGTTCCAGCGCGCGAACATCGCATGCTTTCTGACTTCGAAAATGCGGCCCATGAAACGTCCAGACGAAGGCGGGGGCCGCATTGTAGCGCGGCCCACGGACGTATGTTTTTTGCCCTGTAGGTCGGGCTTCAGCCCGACAATCCCGGCCTCACTATTTTCCGCCTTCCCACGTGACCGCGACTTTCGCCGCGGCCGCGCGCTTCAACAGGCTCAGCAGCGGAATCGCGCGGGTTTCCAGCTTGATCGGCGGCGACCGCTGGGGGTCCTTGTCTGCATCGCTCGCCCAGTCTTCGTTGTCCGCGGGTGGTGCCGCGGTGTCGCCATGGGTCTTGGCCTTCATCCCTTCCACGGCCGATTCGAGCCGCTGCATCGCGCCCGGCACGTCCTGCTCGCTCAACCCGCCGGGGACGCGACCTGTCGCGCCCATCAGCTTCAACAGCTGCACGGCGTCGCCGTCGAACATTGTGATCGTTTCAGTCGCGGGAGATTTGAATTGCACCAGCATGGTCAAATTCGCTCCGGATTCGATCAGGTGCAGCCGCGCAGCAGGAACAGCACCAACAGGACGGGAATCGGGATACCGAGCAGCCACAGCAGGATCCAGCCTACTTTGCCCTGCTCGCGTTCGCGCGCGAGCTGCAGTTTCTTTCGTAGATACCTCATCGTCAATTCCTCCGGCTATGCAGGGAATTAACGGCTATTGCTGGCGCCCAGTTCCGCGGCTGCGTGGCAGATGGCATGCGCAGTCCTGCGCTTCAATCCCTGACCGGTCAACAAGGTCTCCGCGTCGTCCCAAGAATACGCATTGCGAGCTGCGAGCACGGTGAGCATGCCGGCGAGCTCGCCGAAGTAGATCGAGCGGCCGAGCGGCCCCATCTGGCCCGGTGGGAAGCGATCCACCTGTTCGCGAATCGCTGTGATGGCGAGATCGGACAGCTCCCAGGATTGCGCGATCTTGCAGGCGAGGTCGGGTCCGTGCACTTGCATGGATCGTATGAACACTTCCGCGCGCGGCAGGACGTTTGGTTTTTCGCGATACATGTCGACGGTCAGCCGGAACAACACGATGCGCGCGAGCGAGCCGAGCAGGCCGAGCAGCTGTGCAATGAACGGATCTGCAGATCGCGTGGCTGACGCGTACGCCTCCGAGCCGGCGGCGCACCGTTGCGCTTGCTCCCAGGTGATGTCCGCGAAGCTGTCGAAGTAGCCGCGTGGCAAGCGGAAAACGGGCTGGAGAATCGCGACCGCCATGAGACCGCGTAAGCCGTCGATGCCCAACGTCTGCACGGCGCGATCGAGACTGTCGACCGGCTCGCGCGAAGTTCGATAGAACACGTTGTTCGCCCGCTGCAGCACGCTGCCCGCGAGCGCGGGATCTTCGACGATCAGATTGACGAGCGTGCGTCGCGTGCTGTCGGTGTCGTTCAGTGCCTGCAGGAGTCTCGGCAGCAACATCGGCCGTCGCGGAAAGTAGTCGCGCTGATGGATGGCTTGCGCGGCGCTTTCGCGAACGCGTTCCAGCACTGCCGCGTGCTCGCCGAGGATCTGGTAATCGAAGGTCTTTATGCCGAACGCGATCTTGTAGCACTCGTCCTGCGCGGCCTGGATCGCGTCGGTGGAGTAGGGCGCGTCATCGACGGTCGGCTCAGACGCGGCAGCGGGTTCGGCAGGTGCCGCGGGCGTGTCAGCGACTGACGATTGCTCATCGCTGCTTCGTTGCTGTCGACGCCGATAGGCGATCAGGGCGACGCCTGCAGCGCCTCCCACCAGCACGATCAAGATTGCTGTCGTAACGGCAATGACGATGCTCCCCGCCTGCTCCGTCGGCAGGGCGCATGATAGCCGGATTCCAGGCGATCTAAGCTATGCTCGCGGCTCCTCGCGAGGATTCCATGTCGCTCACATCCGGTCAGTTGGACGAAATCGCGCCCGGCGTGCGCCGGCTGGTCGCGCGCAACCCGGGGTTCATGACCGGCCCCGGGACGAATACTTACCTGATCGGCACGCAGCGGATCGGCGTCATCGATCCAGGGCCGCACGATTCCGTACACATCGAGCGGATCCTCGAGGCCGCGGGCGGCCAAGTGGCCGCGATTCTGGCGACGCATACGCATCCTGACCACTCGCCCGCCGTCGCGGCGCTTGCCCATTCAACTGGGGCGGAGACGCTCGGGCGTCGGGCGCCTGAGCACGGGCGGCAGGATGCGACATTCGCTCCGACGCGAACGCTCAACGACGGCGATATCGTGCGCGTCGGCGACCGTGCGCTGCGTGCGATCCACACGCCGGGGCATGCTTCGAATCACGTGTGCTATCTGCTCGAAGGCACCGGTCTGATGTTCTCGGGCGATCACATCATGCAAGGCTCGACTGTGGTGATCGGCCCGCCGGACGGAAACATGCAGCACTACCTGCAGTCGCTCGCGAGGCTGCAAGGCGAGCCCGTGACGCGTATCGCGCCGGGGCACGGATTGGTCATCGAAGATGCGCAGGCGGAGATCGCGCGTCTCATTGCGCATCGGCTGCAACGTGAAGCGAAGGTCGCAGAGCGCCTCAGCCGCGCCGGACGTGTGACCCTCGACGTGCTCGTGACGAGCGTCTACGACGACGTCGACCCGCGCCTGCATCCGGTCGCGAAGGGCTCGCTGCTCGCGCATCTGCTCAAGCTCGAAGCCGACGGTCGAGCAGCGCGTGACAATGCAGCCGACGCGACCTGGTGGATGAAAGAGTGAGGCAGGACGCCGCGCTCATCGAGCTCTCCCGCTGCTCCCTGGTTCTCGACGGGCACGTCGTGCTCGACGAGATCGATTTCGTGCTGCGTCGGGGCGAGCGTTGGGCGTTGATCGGGCCGAACGGCTCGGGCAAGACGATGCTGCTGAAAATGCTCCGCGGCGACGTGTGGCCGACGCCGACAGGGCACGAGCGCCGCACGACGCGATTGGACAAGGAGCACATCGCCTACGTCGGTCCGGAGCGCCAGGATAAATATGTGCGCTACGGCTGGAATCTGACCGTCGCGCAGGTCGTGACGACGGGTCTGTTCGACGAAGACATTCCGCTCACGCAACCTACCCGCGCGCAGCAACAACGCGTGGCTCGCGTGCTGCAGCGATTTGGTTTATCGGGCCTGCGGCGACGACACATGCTGACGTTGTCGTACGGGCAGCGCCGCCTCACCCTCGTCGCTCGCGCGTTCGCGGGCAATGCGCGCGTGCTGCTGCTCGACGAGGTGTTCAATGGTCTCGATGCGCGTGCTCGCGAAAAACTGCGACGCGCGCTCGAGCGGCCGCGCGGCGGACACGACTGGGTGCTGACGTCGCATCGCCCGAAGGAGCTGCCGTCGAACGTCACGCAGGTCGCGCGGATAGAGGGCGGGAGAATCGTCGAACGAGGGCCTGGGGTTCAGAAATGGGGACAGTCCCCATTGCGCAAGCCCCGTGCAGTGCATGCCGAACGCGCTGAAATGGGGACAGTCCCCATTTCTGCCGCGCTCGTTCGCATCTCCAGCGCCACGATCTTCCGCGACTACCGCCCGGTCATTCGCGATCTCAACTGGACGTTGCTCCCCGGCGAGCACTGGGCCGTGCTCGGTGCGAACGGTAGCGGCAAGTCGACGCTGCTCAGCTTGATCTACGGCGATCTGCATCCGGCGCTCGGCGGCACGATCGAGCGTGCCGGCCTGGCGGTCGGCGATCGCATCGAGGATTGGAAGCGTCGCGTCGCGTGGGTCTCGCCGGAACTGCAGGCCGATCACTTCGCCGCGCACTCGCTCGAAGAAGTGGTCATCTCCGGCCGCTACGCGAGCGTCGGCTTGAACGCACCCCCGACTGCTGCCGATCGGCGCAGCGCGCGCCGCTGGCTCGAATACTTCGGCATCGCTGAGTTGCGCGACCGTGGGCCGCGCAGTGTTTCCTACGGCCAGATGCGACTGGCCCTGTTCGCGCGCGCGATGGCGAACGAACCCGAGCTGCTGCTGCTGGACGAGCCGTGCACCGGGCTCGATGGCGACGTGCGCGAACGAGTGCTGCACGAGATCGAACGCCTCGCGCGCAGCGGAACTCAGATCGTGATGGCCGTGCACGATGCGGAGGACATCGTGCCGGCGGTGCAGAATGTATTGAGGATCAGAGCAGGGAAGGCTAAATCTGAACTTCGGCCTCGTACACGATGACCGCGTCGCCGACGATCTTCACGGCCTGCACGACCTTGCCCGACGACTCCACTTCGATCTCGACGACACCGGGGCGACGCACCCACATTCCTTGCTGACCGCGGAACCTGACCCGACCTTCTTTCGGCGTCATCAGTCCATGCGTCACCAGGTACGTGCCGAGCATGCCGTGTGCATTGCCGCTGACTGGATCTTCAGGAATGCCGAGCGCCGGCACGAACATGCGCGACTCCGTGCCGACGACGCCGTTCTCCTCGACCAGCGCGAACACGAAGTACCCTTCCGCGCCGACGTGCGACGTGAGCCGCGCGAGCTCTTCGAAATCCGGTTTGAGCGAGCCGAGCAGATCCGCCGACTGCAGGCCGATCAGCAGCCGCGTGCCGCCCTTCGCAAGAATCTGCAGCGGACAATCGACGTGCAGGCTCGGGCTGGAAATGCCGAGTGCGTTCAGCACTTGTCGCCGGTGATGGTCGGGCAGGATTGGGCCGAGCGAAGGCGGATTCTGAGTGATGCCGATGCGCAGGTCGCCGGCGACTTCATTCACTTCGATCTCGACGATGCCGGCGGCGGTGCGCTGGCGTAGTTTGCCGCGCGGCTTGCCGTCTTTCTTCGCACGCACGTATTGCGCGGCGATCGTGGCATGTCCGACGAAGGGCACCGAATGCCGCGGCGTGAAGAACTTCACCTGCATGTCGTGATCGCCGGCTTCTGCTTCTTCCAGCACGAAGGCTGTTTCGCGGTTCACTTCCGTGGCGACCGTCTGCATCTGGTCTTCCGTCAGCTCGTCCGCGTCGAGCACGACGACCGCGGGATTGCCGCAGAAGCGCTCGCGCGTAAATGCGTCGACGTGAAAGAGCCGGCAGCGGCGATTGGCCATGAATCCTGAACCTCCCGATTGTTTTTGGCCCCGCTCTTATGGCGGAAGTGAGCAGGAAGGTCAATGAGCGCGCTGGCGGCGCAGAGCCGGCAGCTATACAATCGCGTCCGCCTTAGGGGTGGCCCTGAATGGGGCCTGAGATGGCGGCAATGCGCTTCTGAGCGCTCAGCGCCGAACCCGTTGAACCTGATCCGGTTAGTACCGGCGTAGGGAGCAGGTCATGCGCTACATCGCTCGCTTTCAATCTATCGTCTTGAATCTGTTCGCTCCGGCGGCCCTGCTGCTGCACGGTGCGAATGTCTTTGCCGCGGACAACGACGTCCTCGAAGAGGTCGTCGTCACCGCGACGCTCCGCCAGCAAGCGCTCGTCGATACGCCCGTCAGCATCACCGTGCTCGACGAGCGGACACTGCGGGACGCAGGCAGACAGCACTTCGAGGACGTGCTCGCCGCAGTGCCGAATCTGAACTGGGCCGGCGGCACTTCGCGGCCGCGCTTCTTCCAGATCCGCGGTATCGGCGAGCGCGAGCAGTACGAGGGGGCGCCGAATCCATCGGTCGGCTTTCTCATCGACGACATCGACTTCAGCGGCATCGGCATGCCGGCGACGACGTTCGACGTCGATCGCATCGAAGTGCTGCGCGGGCCGCAGGGAATGCGCTACGGAGCGAACGCGCTCGCGGGTCTGATCGTCATGCGCAGCCAGCAGCCGAGTGATGAGCTCGGTTTCTCGACCGAAGCGTCGTATGGCGAATACGCGAGCGAGTCAGTCGGCGCGGTCGCAACCGGTCCGGCAGAGGCGTTGAACTCTTCATGGCGCGTCGCCGTGCAGCGTTATCGCAGCGACGGTTATCGTCGCGATGTGTTTCTGCACCGAGACGACACCGACGGTCGCGACGAGCTCACCGGCCGCGCGAAGTGGCGCTGGCAGCCGAACGCGGACACCACAGTCGATTTCACTTGGTTGCACGCGAAGGTCGACAACGGCTACGACGGCTGGTCGATCGACAACACGCGCGTGTCGCTCGCCGATCGACCGGGCAAGGATGCGCAGACTTCCGACGGCGCGTCGTTGCGCCTCGAAACCAATGCGGGATCGCTCGGCCGTCTCACTGCTATTGCTGCGGCCTCGAACTCGGATATGGAATACAGCTTCGACGGCGATTGGGGCAACGCCCAGAGCTGGGCGCCTTTCACCTACGACTTCTTCTATCGCTCGTTGCGTGATCGCAAGACGCGCAGTGCCGAGGTGCGACTCGCTTCAGCAGATGCGCAGCAGCAGCCCGGCTCGCTCGCATGGCTCGTTGGTGTGTACGCGCTCGACCTGGAAGAGGATCTCGATGAGACAAGCGTGGGTGTTTACGTCGACCCGTTCGACGACGCCAACTCCGACAGCAGTGACGATCACCTGTTCAGCGCTTACGACGCGCGCAACGTCGCGGCTTTCGGTCAGGTCGATGGCTGGCTGAGCGAGCGCTGGGGCTGGTCGCTCGGGCTGCGCGGCGAACAGCGCACGGCGGATTATCAGGATCACGGCATCAAGTCCGGCGCGTCACGGAGCACTGACGAGTCACAGCGCGACCGCATGTGGGGCGGGCAGGCAACACTGCACTTCGATCCGAGCGACAGCCTGCGGTTGTTCACGACGGTATCGCGCGGCTACAAGGCGGGCGGTTTCAATCTCGGTCAGGCAGCGCTGCTGCGCGCGCAGTTCGACCCCGAATATCTGTGGAGCATCGACATCGGAGCGAAGGGCGAGTGGCTCGAACGCCGTCTTTACGCCGACGTCACCGCGTTCTATATGAAGCGCAGCGACATGCAGGTGTCGACCGGCGTGCAGCTCGATCCCGTCGGCGATCCCAACAGCTACTTCTTCTATACAGACAACGCATCGGGCGGCCGCAATCTCGGCCTGGAAAGCAGCGTCCGCTGGCGATTCAGCTCGCAGCTCGAAGTCGGCGGAACACTCGGCCTGCTGCGCACTCGCTATTACGGATATCGTCCGACCGGCGTGGATCTGAGCGATCGCGATCAGGCGCACGCGCCGGAGTATCAGGTGTCGCTCAACGCTACGTGGCGGCATCCGCTCGGCTGGATGGCGCGCGTCGACGTCTCCGCGGTCGACGATTTCTATTTCGACGTGCCGCCGAATCCGACGCGCAGCAACGCGTACACGCTGACCAATATCAAGTTCGGTTACGAAGCGGATCGCTGGAGCGTGTACGCCTGGGGGCGTAACGTGTTCGACCGTGATTACGCCGTGCGCGGGTTCTACTTCGGCAACGAGCCGCCGCTGTTCGAGAACAAGCGCTACGTGCAGCTCGGCGAGCCGCAGCAGTTTGGAGTCACCGCCCGATGGGAGTTTCGTTGATGCGTACCGCAGTTGAGATCAGCCTGTATCCGCTCGATGCCGACTACATTCCGTCGATCAAGGCGTTCATCGATCGCTTGAACACCTATCCGGAGCTGCAGGTCACGACGAATGCGATGAGCACGCAGATCGCCGGCGAGCATGCGCGCGTGTTCGAGATCCTCGGGAAAGAGACCGCGGTCACCTTCGGTGAGCGTGGACGGAAAGTGTTCGTGATGAAGGTGCTCGGCGGGAGCGGCTGATGGAGAAGCTGCTGGCGCAGCTAATCGAGACTTCTCCATGGGAGGCCGGCGCGGCCCTGCTTGGGCTTGCCTATCTGCTGCTCGCTGTTCGCCGCAATCTGCTGTGCTGGTTGTGTGCGTTCGTCAGTACCAGCGTCTATCTGGTGCTGTTCGCGCGCGCTGCGTTGTACATGCAGTCGCTGCTGCAAGTGTTCTATCTCGTCATGGCGGTCTACGGCTTCATCGATTGGCGCAAGGGCCGAACTGCCGACGGCGAAGTCGTGATTCGATCGTGGACTGCGACGCAGCACGTACTCGTCGCCGTGGCGGTCGTCGTTGCGAGCGTCGTGAACGGTTGGCTGCTTGCGCACAACACGGATGCCGCCGCGCCTTACGTCGATTCATTCGTGACCTGGGGCAGCGTCGTGACGACGTGGATGGTCGCAAGACGAGTGATCGAGAACTGGCTGTATTGGGTCGTAGTCGACGCGGTCGCTGCGTGGCTGTACTTCACACAAGGCCTGCTCGCGACGACGCTGCTGTTCGTCATTTATCTCGGCATCGTTGTGCGCGGTTACTTCGTCTGGCGTCGCGAGCAAGCGCAACAACGATTAGCTGGGGTCGCCGCGTAATGCAGGCGGGCAGCGACGTACCGGAGCAGGTCACGGCCGTCGCGCTCGATCTGGGCACCGGCGCGATTCGCGACATCGAGCCGATCAAGCACGGACTCACCAATCGCAGCTGGCTCGTCACCACCGCTGGCGATCGCTTCGTCGTGCGCATCAGCGACGCGTCGACAGCGGACTTGCAGATCGATCGGAGCAGCGAGGCTGTCGTGCTCCAGCTGGTCGCCCGTGCCGGCATCGGTCCGGAGATCCTGCGATGCGAGCCGGAGCGCGGCATTCTTGTGACGCGCTACCTCGGCGCGACGTGGACCGCGCGCGATGCGCACTCGAACGAGAACATCGAACGTCTCGGCGCTCTCTTGAGTCGGTTGCACGCTTTGGATGTGCCTCGCGGCGTGCGAACAGTCGACCTTGCAGCGACTGTGCATGGCTACCTCCGGACGCTGGATGAGCGCGGCATTCAGAGCGGCCTGACATTGCCTGCGCTGCGCGATTGCGCTGACGAAACGGCGACGCAATTGAGCAAGGGCTCGACGGCGTGTCTGTGCCACAACGACGTGCATCATCTGAACGTCGTGGGCGGCGAGAACCTTCGGCTGATCGATTGGGAATACGCGGGCGTGGGCGAGCCGCTGTTCGATCTCGCGTCGGCGTGTGTGTATCACCGCTATGGCAGGTCGCAACGCGAGCGGTTGCTGAGCACTTACGGCGCGCCCTCGGACACGATCAGTTGGCAACGCCTCGAGCTGGCGTGCTGGCTCTTCGATTACATCCGGGATCTATGGATGGCTGTGAGGTAGCGCTGTAGGTCGGGCTTTAGCCCGACAGCGACGCCGGAGTCGGGCTGAAGCCCGACCTACAGCCTACTACTGTTTCTTCTCTGTCTGTCTGGCGACTGCTTCGGCAGCAGCCTTGATCGCCGCCGGATCGCCGAGGAATCGCCGCGAGATCGGCTGCAGATTCGCATCCAGCTCGTAGTGAATCGGCACGCCCGTCGGGATATTGAACTCCACGATGTCTGTATCCGACATGCCGTCCAGCATCTTCACGAGCGCGCGCAGGCTGTTACCGTGCGCGACCACGAGCACGTTGCGTCCCGCCTTCAACTCGGGCGCCAGGCGCTCGTTCCAATACGGCAGCACCCGATCCAGCGTCGTCTTGAGCGACTCCGTCGACGGCAGCAGCTGTGGCGCTACATTCTTATAGCGACGATCGAAGCGCGGATGACGCGCATCGTCCGCTGACAGCGGCGGTGGCGGGATGTCGTAACTGCGGCGCCAGATCTTAACTTGCTCGGCGCCGTGCTTCTCGACCGTCTGCGCCTTGTTCAGTCCCTGCAGCGCTCCGTAATGCCGCTCATTCAGGCGCCAGCTGCGCTCGACCGGCAGCCACATCAAATCCATTTCGTCGAGGACCATCCACAAGGTGCGAATCGCGCGCTTCAGTACTGAGGTGAACGCGAGATCGAAGGCAAAGCCCTCTGCCTTCAGGAGCTGGCCGGCGGCGCGCGCTTCCTGGCGGCCCTGGTCGGTCAGGTCGACGTCGACCCAACCGGTGAACAGGTTTTCCAGGTTCCAGGTGCTTTGACCGTGACGAACGAAGACGAGTTTTCCAGCCATGGTGCGAACTTTACCCTTCTGCCATGCGCCGCACAGCCTGCAAGGCCACCGACAGCGTGGCGAAATCCATTTCCGGCAGCGAGCGCATGTCGTTGACCGTCTGACGCAGGTAGTCGACAGACTTCTGATGGCGAGCGATCCACGCTTGCAGCGCCTGCTCCGGTGCGCGCTGTCGCGATTCGTTCAGAACCTGCGTGCACAGTACGCGTTGCAGGTTGTAAATGTTGTCTCGCAGGGTCGTGCGCGCCACTGCCTGCCAGTGACCCTCGACACCGAGCGATTCGATCTGTTCGCGGATCCAATCGAGCAGCAGTGCCGTGCCGACACCGAAGTACACGCGAGCCGCGGCGGTGACCGGGAGCTTCGCGTTCTCGGCGATCTCGACGAGATCCGGGCCGGAGCGCAGCGCTGCGAGGCTTGCCATGCGCTTCGCCAACGCGTCCGGAACATTTGCCTCGCGGTACTGCGCGCGTCGACTCTCGAAGAACGTCAGGTCCGTGCCGGAGAGCACTCCAGGAAGCGCAGCGTCGAGATCCGCCAGACCGCGTCGCAGACGCGACACCTGGCGCTCGATTTCGAGCTTGCCCGACTGATGATGGATGAGCCAGTAGGTGCAGAAGCGCAGCAGCCGCGTCGTCTCGTACATCAGCTCGTACTGCGTCGACGCCTTGATCTTCGTGTCGAGCGCTTCGATCTGACTCCACGTCGCACGCATTTCGTACGACTCGCGTGCGATTGCGTACGCACGCACGACCGTCGCGGCGCCAGCGCCGGTGTCTTCCTGCACGCGTCGCGCGAACGTCGGACCCATGCGGTTGACCATGCTGTTGGTCGTCGCGGTCGCGATGATCTCGCGGCGCAGCCGGTGCTGATCCAGATACCTGCCGAGGCGCTGCTGCATGATGCGCGGGAAGTAGCGCTCGAGCTCGTGGGCCAGGTACGGATCCTCCGGCACGTCGGAATCGATCAGGCGCGAATAGAGCGCCATCTTCGAGTAGGCGAGCAGGATCGCCAGCTCGGGCCGCGTCAGGCCGCGATTGGCTTTGTGGCGCTCGGTCATTTCTTCGGCGCCCGGCAGGAACTCCAGCCCGCGATCGAGCGCGCCGGACAGCTCCAGCGAGCGGATCGAGTGCGCATGCTCCAGCAGATCACTGACGGCGCGAGTTTCGAGCACCGACAGCGCCTGGCTCTGCAGATAGTTGTCGCGCAGCACCAGGTGAGCCACTTCGTCGGTCATGTCGACGAGCAGCTTGTTGCGCTTGGCGAGCGTGAGCTCTGCGCGCGTCGGCAGGTTGTTGAGCAGAATCTTGATGTTGACTTCGTGGTCCGAGCAGTCGACGCCGCCCGAGTTATCGACGAAGTCCGTGTTCAGCTTGCCGCCGCCCGCGGCGTATTCGATGCGGCCACGCTGCGACAGGCCGAGATTGCCGCCTTCGCCGACGACGCGGCAACGCAGGTCTTTGCCGTTCACGCGCACCGGATCGTTGGCGCGATCGCCGACGTCGCCATTGCTCTCGTCGCTGGCTTTCACATACGTGCCGATGCCGCCGTTCCACAGCAAATCGACCTGCATGCACAGGATGATCTTGATCAGCTCGAGCGGCGTCGCCGAATCGCGCTTGATGCCGAACATCGTCTGCACTTGCGGCGACAGCTTGATCGACTTCGCGCTGCGCGGGAACACGCCGCCGCCCTTGGAGATCAGCTTGCGATCGTAGTCTTCCCAGGTCGAGCGCGGCAGATCGAACAGGCGCTGGCGCTCGGCGAAGCTCGCGGCCGGATCCGGTGTGGGATCGAGGAAGATGTGCATGTGATTGAACGCAGCGAGCAGCTTCGTGTGCGGCGATTGCAGGAAGCCGTTGCCGAACACGTCGCCCGCCATGTCGCCGATGCCGATCGCAGTGAAGTCCTGCGACTGCGT
The DNA here is from genome assembly GCA_035493235.1 of Steroidobacteraceae bacterium. Lineage (GTDB taxonomy): Bacteria > Pseudomonadota > Gammaproteobacteria > Steroidobacterales > Steroidobacteraceae > Steroidobacter. The sequence goes on along the minus strand of DATJIP010000060.1, from coordinate 3,759 downwards.
GTCGACGCCGAGCTCGCGGAAGTGTCGCTTCACGCATTCCCAACCGCCGCGCGCGGTGATGCCCATCTTCTTGTGGTCGTAGCCCGCCGAGCCGCCGGAGGCGAACGCGTCACCAAGCCAGAAGTTGTATTCGGCGGAGATGCGGTTCGCGATATCGGAGAACGTCGCCGTGCCCTTGTCGGCCGCGACTACCAGATACGGATCGTCGTCGTCGCGACGCACGACTTGCGGCGGCGGCACGAGCTTGCCATCGACGATGTTGTCGGTGACATCGAGCAGACCGCGGATGAACGTGCGGTAGCACTCGACGCCTTCGCGCTGCACGTCTTCGCGGCTCGCGTTCGCGGGCAGGCGCTTCGGTACGAAGCCGCCTTTGGCGCCGACGGGCACGATCACCGTGTTCTTGACGTTCTGCGCCTTCATCAGGCCGAGCACTTCGGTTCGGAAGTCCTCGCGCCGGTCTGACCAGCGAATGCCGCCGCGTGCGACGTGACCCATGCGCAGGTGCACGCCTTCGACGCGTGGCGAGTAGACGAAGATCTCGAACGCCGGCCGAGGCTGCGGCAATTCCGGTACGTGGCGCGGATCGAGCTTGAACGACAGCCAGCTCTTGAACGGCTCCTTGCCATCCTTTTGATAGTAGTTCGTGCGGAGCGTTGCCCGGATCGCGCCGACGAAGCGTCGCAGGATGCGATCTTCATCGAGGCTCGTGACTGCATCGAGCAGACGATCGATCTCGGCTTGCACGCGCGTCAGCTCGGCTTCGCGACGCGGCGCCTTCATCGCCGGATCGAACTGGGCTTCGAACAGTTGCGACAGCGCACTCGCGATCGCAGAGTTCGAGGCGAGCACTTGCTCCATGTACGACTGACTGAACGTACCGCCGGTCTGCAACAGGAATTTGCAGTACGCACGCACGACAGCGGCCTGGCGCCACGTCATCGTGGTCATCACGACCAGCCGGTTGAAGCCGTCGTTCTCGGCACGCCCGTTCCAGACTGCTGCGAACGTCTCGGTGAATCTCGGGCCGAGCGCCTGCGGAGTCACCGTGCCGCCGTCGCGCCGCTGCATCTGGAAGTCCTGCAACCAGATGGGGCGGCCGCCGGGCACTTCGATGCGATACGGATGCTCGCTCAATACGAGGAAGCCCATGTTCTCCAGGATCGGCAGGGCTTGCGACAGCGTGATCGGCGAGGCCGAGCGGAACAGGCGCAGATGGATCGATTCGGGCGCAGCGCTGGGATCGGCAGCGAGACGCATCGCGATCCGGTCGGGATTCGCGATCACTTCTTGCAGGTGCTTGATGTCTTCCAGTACGGCCGGGATTGCGACGTCTTCTTCGTAAGCCGCCGGGAACGCGTTGGTGAAGCGATCGGCGAGCGTGCGACCTTCGAGCTCGCCGCGCGCTTCGATCAGTGCCGCCCGCAGGCGGTCGTTCCAGGTCCGCACCGTCTCCGCGATCAATACCTCGAGCGCATCGGCATCGATAGGTGTCGGGCTGCCGGTCGGCACGCGGATGATCATGTGCACGCGCGCCAGCGCGGAATCCGACAACTGCACCTGCGATTCGATCTGCGTGGCGCGCAGCTGCTGTTTGATCACCGACTCCATGCGCTGCCGGACCTGCGTGTTATAGCGGTCGCGCGGCACGAAGATCAGAGCCGAGTAGTAACGGCCAAACGTGTCACGGCGCAGGAACAGGCGCACGCGCTGGCGCTCGTACAAGTTGACGATGCCGCGCACCGTGCGAATCAGATCCGGCACGCTGGTCTGGAACAGCTCGTCGCGCGGATAGGTCTCCAGCACGTGCACCACGGCTTTGCCGTCGTGGCTTGTCGGATCGAGACCGAAGTGAGCGACGGTGCTGTCGATCTTGTGCCGGAGCAGCGGGATCTCGCGTGGGCTGCGGTTGTAGACGGCCGATGTGAACAGGCCGAGGAAGCGCTTCTCGCCCGTGACGCGCCCGCTGCTGTCGAACGTCTTCACGCCGACGTAGTCGAGATGCGTCGAGCGGTGCACCGTCGACATCGCATTCGCTTTGGTGACCAGCAGCAGCTCGGGCTGACGTGCCCGCTCACGATTTTCGCCCGTCAGCACTCTCGGATCGGCCGCGATGCCACGTCGCACGCGCAGGATGCCGAGACCGGTGTCGGGCAACGGCTCCAACACATCCTCGGACCGACCGCGTCGCAGTTGGTACTGGCGATAGCCGAGGAACGTGAAATGGTTGTCGGCCATCCACTCGAGCAGCGCCTTCACCTCGTGCACTTCGTTCGCGCCGGTCGGCGGCGGTTGCCGCGCGATTTCCTGTGCGACTTCGACGGCGCGCTGACGCATCGTTCGCCAGTCGGCGACGGCTGCCTGCACGTCACTGAGCGTCCGGAAGATCTTCTGCTCCAGTTCGCGCACGCGCTGCTCGTCGCCGATGCGATCCATCTGGATGTGCTGCCACGACTCGCGGCGATATTGCCCGTTGGTGCGATCGCCTTCTGCCAGCTCGATCAGGCGTCCGCTGCGATCGCGGCGCACGGCCAGCACCGGATGCACCATCATGTGAATCGTGAGGCCGGCCTGCGTCAGCACCATGCCGAGCGAGTCGACCAGGAACGGCATGTCCTCGACGACCACTTCGAGCACCGTGTGGCGCGAGGTCCAGCCGTCGCGCGCTTCTTCGGCGTTATAGATGCGAACCAGCGGCTGCGAAGGTTTGCGCACCGAACCGAATCGCAGGTGCGCGAGTGCGGCGGCAGCCAGCTCCTCGCTGCGATACTCGGCGAGGTCTTCCTCTGCAACGCCGTGGTAATACTGACGGATGAACTCGTCAGCGGGCAGCGGATCGGCGCGCTTGCGCAGGCGTCGAGAGCTGGTCGCGATGCGCTCGATCAGTTTCTGACGAGCGACAGGAATGGCGATGGTCATAGAGGGCGCGGATTATAGCGGAGTCAGCTTGCGGCCAGCCGTTTCGCCCGCTCGATCAGACGTCCGACCAGCCGGTCCAGGGCCCGGCGGTCGGTAGCGCTGAGTGCGTCGAGCAGCTTCTTCTCGTAGCTCAGCGCGAGCGGCGCAACACGGGTGTATACAGATTGCCCTGCACTCGACAGACGCAGGCGCGTGCGGCGCCGGTCGCCGGCGTCGTAGGCCCGCACCAGGCGGCCCGCCGCCAGGAGCCCCTGCACGGCGCGACTCACCGCCACCTTGTCCATGGCCGTGCGCTCCGCGACCTCGATTGCCGAAAGATCCGGATAGCGCGCCAGCACCGCGATGACGCGCCACTGCGGGATCGACAGGCCGAACTCCCGCTCGTAGGCCTCCGCGATGCTCATGCTGACGATGTTGGTCAGCACCGACAGGCGATACGGCACGAAGTGCTCGAGATGGAGCTTGTCGGCGGTTCGAGACGTTCTCTTGACTGGCATAGGGCGAATAGTTTCAATTGTAACCATTCGATAGCGGAATTCTGCCATGAACGCCACCAGCAATCCCGTCGGCACCGACGGCTTCGAGTTCGTCGAGTACACCGCACCCGATCCGGAGCTGCTGCGCACTCTGTTCGAGCGCCTCGGCTTTCCGGTCACGGCGCGGCATCGCAGCAAGAACGTCACGCTGCATCGGCAAGGTGACATCAACTTCATCATCAATGCCGAGCCGAACAGCTTCGGTCAGCGCTTCGCGCGCGAGCACGGGCCGTCGGCGTGTGCGATGGCGTTCCGCGTGAAGGACGCTGCCGCTGCGTACAAGCATTGCATCGACCTGGGCGCG
>DATJIP010000059.1:0-3100 GCA_035493235.1 Steroidobacteraceae bacterium | reverse complement strand
CGTGCGCTCTTCCTCGGCGCTCAGTCCCCAGTGCTGCGTGATGTTGAAGAACGCCGTGAGCGCGGTGGAGCCGAGCTCTTCGGAGTCCAGATCAGGTCGGCCGGCCGGGCGGGGTTGCAGCATTTAGTCAAGTCCGATAATGGAGTGATTGTGAAGATACTCCAATAATGGACTAATTTCCATAGTGTGTTCCATGTTCCCTCCCTGGTCTTGCTTGGCTCATCTCCCGGGCCGCAGCGCGGCCCGCACCCGCCGTAGCGCCTTGCCTGGCTGGCGCTGCAGCTCGCGAGGGCAAATCCGCAGCACCGTGTAACCGAGGCCCGCCAGAAAGGCGGCCCGCTCCTGCTGGCGCTGCTCCTCTGCCTGGACCTGCAGCTCCACGACGAGCGAGCGCTCGGCGCAGACGTTCGCGACCACGAACGGGCCGATCTCGCAGCGCGCGGTGAACTGATGGGGATGGAGTGAGCGCGACCGCAGCAGGCGGCGCAGGCGATCGTCAGTGCTGAGCATGTGCGCAGGCTAGCGCTGCGCAGGAGGGACGGTGTTGACGATTAATTGACGAAAACGGCGAGAAACTCAGCGCCAGTCGCGGCGCGTATTGGCGGACCAGAGCCGGCAGACGGAGGTGGGATTCGCGACCAACGCGCCCACTCGGCGATGCCCGGAACCACGCTGCATCGCGCGCGGATCGTTCGCCCACTGCATCGCATAAACGACCGGGTCGAGACTCGCGCTCACCAAGTCGCGCAGATGCCCTCGCCAACCATCTTTGCTCTTCATGTTTCGCTCCGCTTCCAACGTCGACAATGCAACGCTCGCCGTCAAAACGCAGTTCCTGTTCCTACGGTCTGTAATATCGACTCTCTACTGCCGCCATTTAGCGACGGATGCAGCCATCCGGCTGTTTTCGCTACGAACTGCGCCGTCGATCACAAACCACACCTCGACCTCGTCACAGCAATGGACCGATGGCGAAGCCGACAGGTTCCCAGTTTTTACATATGGATAACATTGGCCAATCGACCGCATTGCAGACGCGCGATTAGAAATGTCGAGTCGGGCTGAAGCCTGAGCCGCAAGTCACTATCATCGCTGCGCACACAAGAAAGCAGGCGGGGGATTTCCATGCAGTTCGAGCACACCGACAAGGTCAGGGCGCTGATCGCGCGCCTCGAAGCATTCTTCGACGAGCACATCTATCCGAACGAAAAAGCCGTAGCGGAGCTCGTCAGCAAGCGCGAAGGCAAAGCACGCTGGGAGCCGATCCCGACGATCGAGCAGCTCAAGCCGAAGGCGCGCGCTGCCGGTCTGTGGAACATGTTCCTGCCGCACTCCGCGAGCGGCGCCGGTCTGACGAACCTCGAGTACTCGCCGCTGTGCGAGGTGATGGGACGCGTCGGCTGGTCCGGCGAAGTGTTCAACTGCTCGGCGCCGGACACCGGCAACATGGAAATCCTCGACCGCTTCGCTTCGCCCGCCAACAAGGAGCGCTGGCTGAGGCCGCTGCTCGCGGGCGAAATCCGTTCGGCGTTCTGCATGACCGAGCCGGGGGTCGCGTCGTCCGACGCCACCAACATCGAGACCAGCATCCGTCGCGAGGGCGATCACTACGTGATCAACGGCCGCAAGTGGTGGTCGTCCGGCGCGGGCGATACGCGCTGCAAAGTGCTCATCGTGATGGGCAAGACCGATCCCACCGCGGCCAAGCACGCTCAGCAATCGCAGCTCGTCGTGCCGATGGAAACAGCGGGCGTGCAGGTGTTGCGCATGCTGCCCGTGTTCGGCTTCGACGACGCGCCGCACGGCCACGCCGAGATCGTGTTCGAAAACGTGCGCGTGCCGGTCGACAACGTGCTGCTCGGCGAAGGCCGCGGTTTCGAGATCGCGCAGGCCCGGCTCGGTCCGGGCCGCATCCACCACTGCATGCGCAACATCGGCGTCGCCGAGCGGCTGCTCGAGCGCATCTGCCAGCGCTTGTCCTCGCGCGTCGCATTCGGCAAGCCGATCGCCGAACAGTCGATCTGGCTGGAGCGCATCGCGAACTGCCGCATCATGATCGATCAGGCACGACTGCTGGTGCTGAATGCAGCAGACAAGATGGACCGTCTCGGCAACAAAGCGGCGCGGCGCGAGATCGCGATGATCAAGGTCGCGGCGCCTGCGATGCTCAACTACGTGGTCGACTGGGCCATTCAGGCACACGGCGCGGCCGGTGTGACCACCGATTTCGGTCTGGGTCACATCGCGGCGAGCGCGCGCACCATGCGCATCGTCGACGGGCCCGATGAAGTCCATCGCAATCAGATCGGCCGCATGGAACTGGAGAGACACCGATGAAGGGCTCGTTGTTCGATCTGAGCGGCAAGGTCGCACTCGTCACCGGCTCCAGCCGCGGCATCGGTCGCGCGATTGCCGAACGGCTCGCGGAGCACGGCGCGAAAGTCGTGGTGTCGAGCCGCAAGCTCGATGCCTGCGAGGAAGTCGTCGCAGGCATTCGCGCGAAAGGTGGCGAGGCCATCGCGCACGCCTGCAACATCGGTCGCAAGGAAGAGCTGCAGGGGCTGGTCAACGCCGCGATCCAGAAATGGGGCGGCATCGACTCGCTGATCTGCAACGCCGCGATCAATCCGTACTTCGGCCCGATGGCGCAGATGGCCGACGACGCCTGGGACAAGATCATGGCCAGCAACGTGCGCAGCAACTTCTGGTTGTGCAACATGGTGCTGCCGCAGATGGCGGAGCGCGGCGGCGGCTCGATCGTGATCATCTCCTCGGTAGCCGGCCTGCTCGGCACGCCCGTGATCGGCGCCTACGGCGTCTCCAAGGCTGCCGACATGGCGCTGGCTCGCAACATCTGCGTGGAGTGGGGCGCGAAGAACATCCGCGCGAACTGCATTGCGCCGGGCCTCGTGCGCACCGATTTCGCCAAGGCGCTCTGGGAGAATCCGCAGATCTACGAGCAGACGGTGCGCGTCTATCCGTTGAAGCGCATCGGCGAGCCCGACGAGATCGCCGGCGCCGCCGTCTTCCTCGCCTCGCCCGCGGGCAACTTCATCACCGGCCAGACAATCGTCATCGACGGCGGCGGCATGGTGGGCCG
>DATJIP010000058.1:0-9611 GCA_035493235.1 Steroidobacteraceae bacterium | reverse complement strand
CCGAGCTCGACGCCGTGCCAGGGATGCGCGCGGAATGCAGAAGGGAAAAGTGTTGGCATACTGGGCCGCAATGATCGACCTCAAGTCTTACATCCGCAACGTTCCGGACTTTCCCCAGCCGGGAATTTTGTTTCGCGACATCTCGCCGCTGTTGCGGGACGCGTTCGGCCCGACCATCGAGGCCCTGAGCGCGCTGCTCGACGAGCGCGAGTGGCGCCAGGTCGACGCGGTCGCGGGCGTCGAATCGCGTGGCTTCATTCTCGCGTCCGCGCTGGCGCTGCGACATGGCAAGGGCTTCGTGCTCGTGCGCAAGAAAGGCAAGTTGCCGCCGCCGGTAGTCGAGCTGGCGTACGGGCTCGAATACGGACAAGGCGTGCTGGAGATGCAGGCCGGGAGCGGCCGACTCCTCCTGGTCGACGATGTGCTGGCGACCGGCGGAACGCTGACCGCCTCGGCCGCGCTGGCGGAGCTGGCCGGCTACAGCGTCCTGCAGTCCATCGTGCTGGTCGATCTCAAGCTCGATCCACCCTTCCGCTGGGGCCGGTCCCCGGTCCGCGCCGCCCTGGAATATTGATTCCGATCTGCGGAATCGACCCTCCACAAATCTTTGCCCGGCGGTGCGCGGTCGCTACGGAACATCCCGCTGACAACACTGTAGATAAGACAGTGGAGGGGCTATCCTCCCGCTGCTTTTTCCCGAGGAATCTCCGATGAAGACGACGCGTTGGTTATCCGCCCTGCCGCTGCTGTGGCTGGCCGGTCAGGCCTGGGCGCTCAACCCCGGCCAGGTGGTCGACAACTTCCGCTTGCTGGACCAGAACGGCAAATCGCACGAGCTCTACTACTCGTCCGACATGAAGGCCGTCGTAGTGATGGTCCACGGCAACGGCTGCCCGATCGTGCGCCAGGCGCTGCCGGCGCTGCGCGAGATTCGCGAGCAGTACCAGGCGCAAGGCGTGGAGTTCCTGCTGTTGAACTCGAACCTGCAGGACAAGACCGATGCCGTCGCCGCGGAGGCGAAGGAATTCAACGTCGACTTCCCGATCATGCTCGACAGCGCGCAGCTCGTCGGCGAAGCGCTCGGCGTCGTGCGCACCTCCGAAGTGTTCGTGATCGATCCGAAGGGCTGGAAGCTCGCGTACCGCGGCCCGATGGACGATCGGCTCTCGTACGAGAAACAGCGTCCGGCGTCCAAGCACTACCTCACCGACGCACTCGATTCAGTGATCGCCGGTCAGCCGGTGAAGGTTGCCAAGGCCGACGGCGTCGGCTGCCTGGTCAACTTCCCGGAGCGCGACAACAAGACCTCGCACGCCAAGATCTCCTATTCCGAGCAGATCGGCCCGATGCTGGTCGACAAGTGCACGGCGTGCCATCAGACCGGCGGTGTCGGTCCGTGGGCGATGACGAGCTACGACATGGTCAAAGGCTTCGCGCCGATGATCCGCGAAGTCGTGCGCACGCAGCGCATGCCGCCCTGGCATGCGGATCCGCATTACGGCGTGTGGCAGAACTCGCGCGCGTTGACCGATGACCAGCGCAAGCTCCTCGTGCACTGGATCGAAGCCGGCGCGCCGCGCGGCTCGGGCCCGGATCCGCTGCTGAAAGTGAAGCCGGATACGAGCGAGTGGAAGCACGGCAAGCCCGACCTGGTCGTGGAGATTCCGGCGTACGACATTCCGGCGACCGGCGTGATCGAGTACCAGTATCCGAAGGTGAAGAATCCGCTGGGCCGCGACGTGTGGATCACGGCGGTGGAGATTCATCCCGGCGCGAAGCAGGCGATCCATCACATCATCGCGCAGGATCCGGTCGTGCTGAACGGGCAGCAGCGCGGCGGCAACGGCGGCGGCAATCTCGCGGGCTTCGCGCCCGGCATGTCGCCGGTCGTGTATCCGGCCGACACCGGCGTGCTGTTCCCGAAGGACGCGGACTTCGTGTTCCAGATGCACTACACGCCGAACGGCCAGGCCGTCACGGATCACAGCAAGGTCGCGTTCTATTTCCGCGAGGCCGACAACCCGCCGAAGTATCCGCTGCACCTTACGGCGCTGGTGGACTTCCGCTTCCAGATTCCGCCCGGAGCCAAGGAGTACGGCACGACGGTGACGCGCGACGTCACGCGCGACATGCTGGTCTACAACTTCATGCCGCACTCGCACCTGCGCGGCAAGTCGGGAACGATGAGCGTCGTGTATCCGGACGGCAAGCAGGAGATCCTGCTGAACGTGCCGAAGTACGACTTCAGTTGGCAGACGGTGTACGAGTACCAGGACCCGAAGAAGATTCCGGCCGGCTCGAAGCTGGTGTGGAACTTCAACTGGGACAACTCGACGCAGAACCCTGGCAACCCGGACCCGAGCAAGACGGTGAAATGGGGTGACCAGACATTCGAGGAAATGGGCATCGGCTTCATACGCTACCGCTATCTCGACGAGGAAGTCGGCAAGCCGGCGGCGCAGGTGACGAAGACCGCCAGCAACGACTGACAAACCCTACAAAGCGACTGACGAAGGCGGCCCACGGGCCGCCTTCTTTTTGGCGGAACCCGGCGCGCAACCCGGACGTTTTACTCCCCGGAAGGACTCAATGTTTCGGGCGAGCGGAACGAAACGAAAGCAATTTCGCATCGAACCGTAAAACCGAAAGTCGGGACCTTCCATCAAAGCCCCGTCCTCACGGACGGGGCTTCCTTCTATGTGCGCTGCGAGTTTCGCTATAGTCGCGGCCCTATGCGAAAATTCGTCTCGGCCTGCCTGGTCATCGTCTCGTCCGCTCTCTGCTTTTCCGCCTCCGCCGCGACGATGTACATCTCGGATCAGTTCACGGTGCCGCTGCGTCGCGGCCCTTCGAACAGCTACAAAATCCTGCACGCGGGGTTGCCCAGCGGCACGGCGCTGGAGGTGCTCAGCGAAGACAGTGCTGCCGGCTTCACGCAGGTCCGCATCTCGAACGGCATCGAAGGCTGGATCGAAACTCACTATCTGACCGCGCAACCCATCGCTCGCGACCAGCTCGCAGCAGCCGCTCGCCGGGTCGAGTCGCTGGAAACGCAGCTCAAGGGTCTGCGTCAGAGCGACAGCCGCGCCAACGATCTCGGCAAACAGACGGAGAAGCTGCAAGCCGAGCTGGCCGAGGTCCGGCGCATCTCCGCCACTTCGATCGCGAACTACGAAGAGAACAAGCAGCTCAAGGCCAGCAACGAATCGCTGCAGAAGCAGGTCACGCAGCTCAGCGAGCGCGTGCGCGAGCTGGACCGCAACGTGATGCTGCGCTGGTTGCTGGCGGGCGGCGCACTGGTCCTGGTCGGATTGGTGATCGGCGCCCTGATCAAGTCCCGACCCAAGCGCAGCACCTGGGCGTGAGCTAGAATCGCCGCTCCCTCCAGAACTTCGAAGAAACAGGGAGCCGAGATGAAAACTCTGATCCGCTCACTCGCGGTCGCAGTGGCCGTTGGTCTGGCCGGCGTCGCGGTTACTGCACGGGCCCAGCAGCAGGATTACAGCAAGGTCGAAATCAAGGTCACGAAAGTATCCGGCAACGTGTACTTCCTGGAGGGCGCGGGCGGCAACATCGCCGCGTCCGTCGGCGACGACGGCATCGTGATCGTCGACGATCAGTTCGCGCCGCTGGCCGAGAAGATTCGCGCCGCGCTGAAAGGCATCACCGACAAGCCGCTGCGCTTCATCATCAACACGCACTATCACTTCGATCACACGGGCGGCAACCTGCCGTTCCACGACGCGACGATCATCGCGCAGGACAACGTGCGCAAGCGTCTCGCTCAGGCGAACGTGGTGGGCAACGGCGGCAGCGCGATGAAGATGGATCAGCCCGCGAATCCCAAGGAAGCGCTGCCGGTCATCACGTTCGGGCACGACGTAACGTTGCACGTCAACGGCGAAGACATCCGCGCGCTGCATGCGCCGAGCGGCCACACCGACGGCGACAGCATCGTGTTCTTCCCGAAATCGAACGTCGTGCACTTCGGCGACGACTTCGTGCGTTACGGCTTTCCGTTCATCGACATCAACGGCGGCGGCAGCTCCAAGGGCATGATCGCGGCGCTGGAAAACGCCATGACGGTGCTGCCGAAGGACGTCAAAGTGATTCCCGGTCACGGCGCGCTCGCAACGCTCGACGACGTGCGTCCCTTCGTGACGATGCTGAAAGAAACGCGCGCCGTCGTGGAAAAAGGCGTGAAAGCGGGCAAGACGCTGCAGCAGTTACAGCAGGAGAAAGTGCTCGCACAGTGGGACAAGCAGTATTCGGGTCAGTTCGTCTCGACCGACCTGTTCATCGAGACGCTGTACAACGAGCTGACGGGTAAGAAGACCGCAGCGTTGGTGAAGCACTAGACGAGCTTCAGCTCACGAGTCAAAGCGTCGATCGCCTCGATCGACGCCGGCCCCAGGCCCAGGCACGTGATCGTGCCTGCGGCCACCACGGTGTGACCCGCGTCCCTGATCAACGCATTCGGCAGACCCGCGTCTTCGGCTGCTGCTTCCAACTCCAGCAGCATCTGCTCCGAGTCGCCGCGAAGCACGACCTTCGGCATCCCGTCCTCGATCCAGCGCCGCCGCGCATCCGACGTAGCTTCCAGCAACGCAGCGACAGACGCGTGCGCGACCTGCGCGGCGAGCTTGCCTCGAGGCAGCTTAAGTGCCTCGTTGACCACCATCACTTGTTTCATTGCGCCGAATTGTCGGGCTAAAGCCTGCTGCGCAGGGATGCGCGAATGCCGCGGGCGCACGATGCGCTGGAGCGGCCGACCTACATCAGAACAGCTCGCCTGCCGGACCTTTCAGCATCTGCGCGCGCACCAGTGGAATCGGCGGACCGCCGTACGACAGGAACTCGTCGTTGAACTGCTTCCACGACTGCTCGCCGCCGCGCGTTGCCGCCCAGTCGGTGCGCAGCTTGCGGATCATCAGCTTGCCCATCGTGTAGTTCAGATACGCAGGATCGTAAGTACCGCGTGCGGCCTGCTGGCGCGCATTGCCAGCATCCTGGTGGCCTTTCTCCTTGAACATCTGTTCGCACTGCTCGACGGTCATGCCGCGGGTGTGCAGCCCGATAGCGCACATGTAGCGCACGTTACGCAGCAGCGCGTTCAAGAGCTGGCCGATGTGCAGCTCGGGCGCGCCATTCGCGATGCCTTTTTCGACCATCAGCTCCTCGCCGTAATGTGCCCAGCCCTCGGCGAACGCATAGCCGACGAACAACTGGCCGAAGCGCCACGAGGCGCGATTGGAATGCAGGAACTGCAGAAAGTGGCCCGGCCACACTTCGTGCACCGACGTGAACATCAGGTCGGCCTTGCCGGGCGTGTACGCTTCCTGCTCGGCCTTCGGCCAGGTCGGATCTGGCGGCGCGATGTAGTAGACCGACGGCAGGTTCTTCTCGTACGGACCCGGGATGTTGATGTACGCGAAGTTCTGGCGCCGATACGCCGGCGCTTCCATCACCATCGCCTGTTCCTGGCCGGGAATGGTCACGACGTCGTGATCGACGATGTACTGACGCAGCTGCGCGAGTTGCTCGCGCGCGCCTTCGACCGCGCCGCCGGTCGGCTTGTCGGCGTTCATCTTGTCGATGCACTTGTCGATCGTCGCATCGGCCGCGTACTGCTTACAGGCGTCGGCGAGCGCCGCGAGATTACGCTCCAGGTCGGCGCGACCGATCTCTTCGAGCTTGTCGACCGACGTCGTGACGTTCTCGGTCATGCGCACCATCGCGGCAAAGCGCTCCGGTCCGAGCACGTAGCCGTCGGCCTTGCCCGGCTTCTGTGCCGCCAGCCACTTCGCGTAATCCTGCATCGCTTTGGCGGCGGGCTCGAGGACGTCGGCGAGCTGCTTCTTCAGCTCCGCGTCCTGCACTTCCGCGAACGCCTGCGGCACGTCCTTGCGATAGAAGTCGGCGAAGCCGCCGAAGCTCTTGCTGCTGAAATCGATGAAGGTCTTCGGCAGCGGCATCTGCACGTTCTTCTTGATCTGTGCGACCGCGCCGGGTATCTGCTGCGCGTACTTGATGAACGCGCGCAGGCGCACATCCGCTGGCGCGTAAGGCACCGTCACGTACGTGCTCGGATCGAGCCCCGTGTTGAAGTACCACGAGGGGTTGGTGAACGGCTGGCGCGCGTCGCGCAGCCAGAACAGGTCGGCGTCGACGCGGGAGATCACGTAGTCGCGTTGGAAGCGCTCTTCGGGCGCGAGCGTCGAGTCCTGGAAGCCGACAGCGCGTTGCCGGGCTTGCTCGAGCCGCGCGATTTCCTTCTGGATGCCTTCGGGAGTCCAGTCCGGCAGCTGGCCATCGAACTCGTGCTTGCCGCTCTGGACCGCGAACGGCGGCTGGGCCGCGAAGTAGGCATCGATGAACTCATCGACGAACTTGGTCCATTCGACGTTGACAGCGGGCGCTGTCGCTTCGCTCTTGTGCTCCGGCGCCGGCGATTTACTGCAACCGGCAAGTATTGCCAAAATCGCTGCAGCGATTGCGAAAAACGGCAAGAAACCAGGGCGGGACTGCGCCATATGCGGACCTCGTCGATGCGGGGGAGCACGACAAAGCCGCGATGATACTCGCCCTCCCCCATTGCGGGGGAGGGCGAGGCCCGGACCCTGCAGAACTTAGAAATCCATGCGCAACGACAGTCCGTACGTGCGCGGCTGATTCGTCAGGTAACCGACGCGCGCGCTGGTGCCGCGCTCGCGGTCGAGTGACAGGAAGGCCCGCTCGTCCCAGATGTTGTTGATGAACAGCGCAGCCTCCCAGGCATCCGCACGCACACCGACACGCAAGTTGCCGATCTGGTACGACGGCAGCTCGTTGTCATAGTGGACGTTCGTGAGCGGCGTGCCGCCCACTGCGCCGTTGACCGTCGGGTTGCCGAAGGAGATGAAGCGCGGCGACCCCGGACAGCCCACGCACCCGAAGCCCGGTTCCTGGTCGGCGAGCTGCGTGAACGACGAGCCCACGTACTGCACCGACAACACACCGAATCCTTCGAGCGTGTTGAACACCGGCATCTGGTACCCGATGCTCGCAGACGCCTGCAGCTCCGGCGACGTCGGCATGCGATTGCCGTCGCGCATGCCGGCGAGCGGCGTCGTGCCGATGCCCGTCACATCGCTGTCGATCCTGGCTTCGACCCAGGTGGCGCCGATGCCGAAGTCCCAACGGTCGCTCGGCTTGGCGAACAACTCGGCCTCGACGCCGAGCGTATGCGCCTTCGGCACGTTGACGACGATGCGCGAGGAGCAGTTGCCGGAATCGACGTTGGCCTGCAGGTCTTCGATGTCGGAATAGAACACGGACGAATTGAACGTGACGCGGCCGTCGGCCAGCTGCGTCTTGGCGCCCAGCTCGTAGTTCCACGCCTTCTCGTCCTTCCATGTCTTGTTGAAGATGCTGCCGTACAACGCCAGGTCACTGGCGCCGCACAGCGGCTCGTTCAACGGGTCGTTGATGCCGCCGAGACGGAAGCCGCGCGCGACCTGCGCGTTGATCTTCACGTCGTCGTTGACGTCGTACGACAGGATGGCGCGCGGCGAGAAGCCGTCGGACTCGATCGAGCCCGGATTGTTGGTCACGCCCGCCAGGTTGCCCAGTGCAGCGGAGAACACACCGCCGAATGTGAGCACGCGATCTTCGTCGTACTTGTAGTAACGCGCGCCGAGCGTTGCAGCCCACGCATTTGCGAAGCGCCAAGTGCCTTCGCCGAACACGGCGAACTGCTGCAGGTTGTAGCTCAGACGCGAGTAGAACGGCGTGTCCGGCGGAGCGCCGGTGGTGGAGCTGTCCGCACCGAATGCCGAGGTGATCGAGAAGGCGTCATAGCCCGGTGTCGGCAGCGTCTGGCCGTACTTGCGGTCGACATCCTCGAAGAAGGTGCCGATCAGCCACTGGAAGCTGTCGTTGCCGTTCGACGCGATACGAAACTCCTGCGACACCGCTTCGAGCTGCGTGCGGTCGTACAGCGGCGAGTTGAAGCGCGCTTGCGTGGCGTTGCCGCCGACGTCGAGCGTGACGCTGCCGGTCAGCTGACTGGCATCGCGCAGCACCAGCACGTCGCGATCGGTGTAGGTGCTGATCGAGGTCAGCGTCACCGGGCCGACGTTCGCTTCGACCTTGACGTCGCCGAGGCGGAACTCGTCGGTCAAACCTTCGTCGAGCTGCGTGACCTGGCCACGCTCACCTGGGTTCACCTGCGGCTGCGTGGTGGTGAACTGGTTGCCGAGGATGTTCCATGCGTCGATGCGCGGATAGCCGTCGGTTTCCAGTCGCTGATAAACGATGCGCGGCGTGATCGAAAAATTCTCGGTTGGCTGGAACAGCCAGGCGATGCGCCCGCCGGTCTTGGTGCCGCCGTTCACGTCCTCTTTCTTGCCGCGGCCGGGATACACGGAATCGATGAAGCCGGGCAGCTGGTCGTAAAAGCCGACCAGGCGGATCGCCGAGGTGTTGCCGACCGGCATATTGACCATGCCCTTGACTGCACCGCCGAACTCGCTGTCGGTGCCCGTCGTGGCCGACACTTCCGCCGTGCCGCCGAACTGCGCCAGCTGCGGCTGCGCAGTGATGTAACGCAGAACGCCGGAAATCGAACCGGAACCGAACAGCGTGCCTTGCGGACCGCGCAGCACTTCGAAGCGCTGCAGATCGAACAGGTCGAGGTCCGGCGTGAACAGAGCAACGGAGATCGGCGACTCGTCGAGGTACACGCCGACCTGCGCCTTCACGCCCGGCTGATCGCGGACGACCTGGCCCGCGCTGATGCCGCGAATCGCGACCTGGCTCTGTCCGGGACCGAGATCGGCGATCGCGAGTCCCGGCACCAGGCGGCCGACTTCCGCGAGGCTGCTGGCGCCGGAGTTGCGGATCTGATCGCCGCTGGGGGCAGCCACCGAGAACGGCACGTCCTGCAGCGCCGTTTCGCGCTTCTGCGCCGTGACGATGATCTGCTCGATGATGCTCTCCTCGGCCGGTGCGGCTGCCCACACGAGCGCGGGTGCCGCGGCCAGCCCGAGGGCGAGCACTCCATTTCCCAATATCTTGGGGTTCAAAGTCTTCGTCCTATGCATGTCCTGAATCTCCCCGGTATCACTGAAGCGAAAATCTCGATTCCCAAAAGCGAGAAGGGGCGCGTGTTGCGCGCCCCTTCTCTGTCCTCAACTCGTCGCTCTCTCCATCAGAACTTGATCGCAGCCCGAGCGTGGATGTAGCGGCCCGGCACCGGATAGATCGTTCCGTCGTAGTTGTTCAGGTCGCAAGCACGGCACGGCGGCGGATCCTCATCGAGGATGTTGTTGATGCCGAGTGCGAACTGCACCTGCTGATCCCAGATTTGCGGCGTCCATGCGACCTGCAGGTCTGCGTAGACCCGCGAGTCGAGCACGTCGATGCCCTGCGCCGGATCGCTGCACAGGTTCTGCGCGCGCGCGTTCGCCGTGCAAGTACCGTCGAGTGCGCTGAGGTAGCGCAGCGTCAGCGACGTGACGAAGTCACGAACCTGCCAGTCCGTCGCCAGCGTCGACTTGTAGCGCACGTAGCCCTTGATCGGCGACCCGAGCTCGATACCCGCCAGCTCGCGACCGACCAGGCCCGCGTCG
>DATJIP010000057.1:0-6830 GCA_035493235.1 Steroidobacteraceae bacterium | reverse complement strand
CACGCGCCGCGAACGCAGCGACGTGAAAGCGAGCGATACATGGTCGGCGGACGAGTTATTGACCCGCGCCCGCGCCGGCGAATCATCGGCATTCGCCGCGCTGGTGCGACGCTATCAGCGCACCGTGTATAGCATCGCGCTGCGCATGCTGAGCGATCGTCATAGAGCAGAAGATCTCGCGCAGGAGGTGTTTCTGCAGCTGTATCGCACGCTCGACGGCATCGACTCCGATACCCACCTCGCATTCTGGCTGCGCAAAGTCGCAGTGAATCGCGCGATCGATCGCATGCGCATGGAGTCCCGCCACGACAACGAGCCGCTGACCGAGGCCGTTGCGGTCGCAGACGAACCAATCGAAGACGATCCGCTACTCCACAGACGAATGGCGGATCTCGTTGCGCAGCTACCGCCAGCTGCCCGCGCAGTAGTCGTCCTGCGCTACCAGGAAGACCTCGATCCCACTGACATCGCGAGCACGCTCGACATGTCGATCAACACGGTCAAGAGCCACCTCAAACGCTCGCTCACTCTGCTGCGTGCACGCGTGCAGGGCACCGCGATCGTGGAAGACATCCGATGAGCAAAGACTTCGAACAGCAACTCCACGAGGCATTGCGCCCGGTCGATCCCGAAGAGGGCTTCGAGCAGCGCGTGCTGGCGCGGATCGTACAAGAGCGGTCAGGCACTCGCAGGAAAGTCACGCGTTGGGCCTCCGTGGCGCTGGCTGCGTCAGTGGTCTTCGCGGCCGTTCTGGGCACGCACGAATGGCAGTTGCGTCGCGAGCAGGAAGGTCTCGAAGCGCGCAAGCAACTCCTCGAAGCGCTGCGGCTGACCGGAGAGAAGCTGGATGTCGCGTATCAAGCGGTGAATCGAGAAGCGCCTGAGCCGGCAGACGACGGGAGCGGTGCATGATCATGAAAGCACTCTTCAGGCACTCGATGCTGGTACTCGTGGGTACGCTGTCGTTCTGTACGAACACCTTCGCTGCCGACGGCCAGCTGAAGATTCCCGAGTTCGCAGGCCTGGCCGACAAGGCGGCGGAGAGCGTCATCATCACGCTCGATCCTTCGCTGCTCCGCCTCGCCGCGCGTTTTCTCGACCCGTCAGATCCTGAGGACGCTGCCGCACGCGCAGCAATCGCGGGCAGCAAGGGCATCTACGTCCGTAGCTATAAGTTCGATCAGGACTTCGCGTATCCCAAGGCCGATGTCGACATGGTTCGCAAGCAGCTCGGCGCGCCGGGCTGGCAGCAACTGGTTCAGGTCCGCACCCGCGCGGAGCAGCAGAACGTCGACATTTACCTCCTGGTCGAGCAGGAGCGCGCCAACGGTCTTGCCATCATCGCGAGCAAGCCGCGGGAGTTCACGATCGTGAACATCGTCGGCTCGATCGACATGAAGAAGCTGCACGAACTGGAGGGTCAGTTCGGTATCCCGAAGCTCGATCTCGAAGACAAAAAGTAGCTCAGTTCTTCGCCAGCGGCTGCACCGAGCGCGCCACTTCCGTCGCGATCTTCGACGCATCGAAAATCGGCAGCGAGCAGGTGCTGTCGGTGCAGATGAACGCAGCGGGCTTCGACAGCTGCGGATAGCGAACGTCGGGATTGGGCATGCTGCCCTCACGACGATCCCACCACTCGACGCGCCGATAAACTGCAGCGTAGCGAATCGCCGAGGTGAACAGCGCCGCAGCGGCTGCGTCGTCCTTGCCGCCGACGATCGTGATATGCAGCGGATCGTTCACCGATTCGAATGCCGCGAGCAGAATGCCGGGCGCGGTGATCAGCGAATCGGCGACCTGCTCGGTTACGAGCATGCGCAGCGCGTAGTCGCTCATCGCACGATAACGAGCATCGCCCGTGTATCGATGCAGCAGGTTGGCGAATCGTGCCACCGGAATGTTCTCGTCGAGATTCGCCTTCGGCTGCAGCTTTGCGCCGGCGCGCGCAGCACTCGTCACGTAGCCGGGCTGCGCGCCTCGAAAGTTCTTCTCAATGAAGTCCGCGCCTGACTGCGCACGACCAAGCCACTCGCGCGAGCCCGTCGCGGTGTACAGCGCAAGGAATGCATCACCCATCGCCAACGTGTCTTCGAGATATGGGCCAGCAGTATCGCGCTCGTCATGCCGGAAGCCGCCACCCGGCAACGATCGATTCGCAATGATCCACTGCGCCGCGCGCTGCGCATCATCGAGATACGCACGCTCGCCCGTCACGGTGTAAGCCGTCGCCAGCGCGCGAATCATCCAGCCGTTCTCACGTGCATACCGATGCTTGTCGACGACCGGAACGCCGAGCTTCCTGCGAGCCGCATCGCTCAGCGCGAAATAGTCAGCCGAGTGCTCACCCTTGACCAGATCCGCATCCTGACTCGTATAGAACGCACCTTCGGGGCTCTGCAGGAACGTCGTTACATAGCGACGCAGATCCCGCACGGCCTGCAGATACTTGGGATCGTGAAACTGTCCGTACGCCAGCGCATACACGCGCAGCGGCTCTGCCTGCATCGCCATGATCTTCTCGAAGTGCGGATGCTCCCAATCCGAATCAGTCGAGTACTGATACATCCCGCCCCAGGCCGGGTCCATGATTTTCAGCGCAGCCGTCAAGGTCCGACGCGTCATCTCCTCGGCCTTCTTGTCTCCCTGGCCCGCACGCAGCAGTCCGTACTCCGCCGTATCGTGATCGATGAACTTCTGCGGCTGCTTCTGGCCGCCGAGCTTCGGATCGTGCGTCTCATGGAACCCGCGCTCCAGCGACTGCCGCAGCTTCGGGCTCAGCAACGGGTTATCGGCAAACTTGGCGATCGGCTCCTCGTCGCCGTACTTGACCGGGCTCGGGTCGACGATGATTTCCTCGAGCATCGAGATCATCACCTGCGGCGCCAGATACCCACGTCGCTTCACGATCTCGCCGCCCTCGGCGTTGAACACCACCGTCGCCGGCCAGCCGTAATTCTCGTAGCGCCGCGAGATGTCGGGTCGCGAATCCTGATCAACGCGCACCGGGATGTACTTCGACTTGATCAGCGCGACGACTTTCGGGTCGCTGTACGTCACCTCGTCCATGACATGGCACCAATGGCACCAGACAGCTTCGAGGTCGAGCAGCACGAAGCGTTTTTCACGCGCGGCGCGCTCGAACACGCCATCTGACCAGGGCTGCCAGTCGATCTTGGCTGCTGTCGGTGCGGCGGCGAAGCCGGTTGCGGTCCAGATGAGGAGGAGGGCGGCGACCAACCTGCGCATGTTCGAATTCTCCTGCGTCGTTGCCCGCTCTACGCAATGGGCTGTGATTCGGATGAGGGTGCAGGCGAAAATGGTGAACGGCGTCTAATATATATGTGTCGCCACGTATGTGCCTTGGGGAGCGTCATGCGATGGAAATCAACGGAATCGCGCATATCCAGCTGACGGTCAACGATCTGGCCCGCGCCATGCCCTTCTACGAGGAGGTGCTGGGCTTCATGGGCATGAAGGCGGTCGTCAAGAACCCCGAGTTCCTCTACATGATCGGCGGTCGCTCGGCGGTCGCGATTGTCCGCTGTTCGCCCGAGAACCGCGACGCCGTGTTCGATCAGCGCCGCATCGGCCTGCACCACGTCTGCTTTCGTGCTCGCTCGCGCGAGGACGTCGATGCAGTCCACGAGTTTCTGCGCAGGCGGTCGGTGAAGATCGTGCGTCCGCCGAGCGAAGGCTCGTGGGCGCCGGGCTATTACTCGATCCTGTTCGAGGATCCGGACGGCATTCGCCTCGAAGTAAATTTCGTACCGGGGAAAGGTCATCTCGAGGATCTGCAACGGTTGCCGCTGAGCCGACTGCCGGAGTAGGGCGGGTGAGGCTACAATTCAGCGCGGTCAACCTGCACACAGGAGATTCTCGATGGCCAATCTGAAGACCACGGGCATGGCGCTGGCAACGGCTGCCGCCTTGCTGTTCGGCAGCGTCGCCGTTACGACGGTGCATGCCGAAGACGCGAAGGTGAAATGCCAGGGCGGGAACGCCTGCAAAGGCAAATCAGCGTGCGCGACGGCAACGAGCTCCTGTCAGGGGCAGAACAGTTGCAAGGGCAAGGGGTATGTGATGCTGACGAAGCCGGAATGTGATGCGGCGAAGAAAGCGAATGGGGCGCAGACGAAGAGCTGAGGAGAGTCAGGCTGAAGCCTGACCCACAGGCAAACAGGAAAAAGCGCGGGCGTTTTTGCACGCCGCGCTTTTTTTTATGCAGCGGTGGTGGCGATGAACTGTTGCAGGTGGAAGTCCGTGTCGCCGAACGTCAGGTCGATGGCGGTGAGGCGCTTGAAGTAGTGGCTGACGATCAGCTCATCCGTCATGCCCATGCCGCCGTGTAACTGAATTGCCTGCTGACCCACGAAGCGACCCGCCTGACCGACCGCAACTTTTGCAGCCGACAACGCACGACGACGCTCAGCAGCGTCGGACCCGTTGCACTTGAGCGCGGCAAGATAGCTCATCGACGTCGCCTGCTCCGCGTTCAGGAACATGTCCGCCATCCGATGCTGCAGCACCTGGAATTTCGCGATTGGCTGGCCGAACTGCTTGCGATTTTTCGTGTACTCGAGCGTTGCTGCATTCACGGCCTTCATGATACCGACGGCCTCGCCGCAGATCGCGCTCAACCCCAGATCGTATGCCGCCTCGATCGCCGGGAACGCGCGGCCTTCCGCACCGACCAGCGCAGTCGCGGGGACCTTCACTTTCGTCAGCTCGAGATCCGCAGCCTGCTGCTCATCGATCGTGCGATAGATCTTCGTCTTCAGCCCGCTCGCGCCGGGTGCGACGCGGAACACCGAGATTCCATCGCGATCACCGGTCTTGCCCGAGGTACGCGCGCTGACGAGAAACTCGTCTGCAGTGCCACCGTGCATGACCACGCTCTTGTGGCCATCGAGCACGTAGCCATCGCCATTCTTCTCGGCTCGGGTCGCGACGTGATTCACTTCACCACGCGTCTTCGGCTCCTGATGCGCGACGATCACGATGCGTTCGCCAGCCGCGATTGCCGGCAGCAGATCTGCCGCAGCCTGCTCGTCGCCGATGCTGTTGAGGAGCGCGGGCGTGATGACCGCTGCGCTCAGATACGGCTCCAGCACCAGGCCTTCGCCGAGTGCATTCATCACCAGCATGGTGTCGACCGGACCAGCGCCGAGTCCGCCGTGGGCTTCGGGCACGTTCAATGCGGTCAGACCCAGGCCGGCGAGCTGTTGCCACAACTCGCGGCTCCAGCCTTCCTTCGACTTCAGGATCTCGCGGCGCGCCTCGAACGAATAATGCTCGCGCACGAAGCGCCGCACGGTGTCGGCGAGCAGCTGCTGTTCGTCTGTGAAATTGAAATCCATGATTGACCTATCGATCCGGGGCTCAAAGCCCCAGGATCATCTGCGAAATAATGTTGCGCTGAATCTCGTTCGAGCCGCCGTAGATCGAGACCTTGCGATAGTTGCAGTACGTCGCCGCCAGCGGCGCCGCATAAGCAGGACCGGCGGTGCTGCGCAAATCACCCTCTTCGCGCGAGCCGCGCTCGAAGGGCAGGGCGTACGGGCCGACTGCGTACATCATCAGCTCGCTCAGTGCCTGCTGCACTTCGGTGCCTTTGATTTTGAGAATCGACGCTTCCGGCCCCGGCGCGCGCTTCTGCGCCTCGGCCGACAGCACGCGTAGCTGCGTCATCTCCAGCGCCATCAGATCGATTTCGACCTGCGCGATGCGCGCGGCGAACAACGGATCTTCGATCAGCGGGCGACCGTTCTTCGTCTCCTGCCGCGCGATGTCCTTGAGCCGCTGCAGCTCCCGCTTGGACGCGCCGACGCCAGCGATGTTGGTGCGCTCGTGGCCGAGCAGGAATTTCGCGTAGGTCCAGCCCTTGTTCTCTTCGCCGATGCGGTTCTCGACCGGCACTTTCACGTTCTCGAGCCACACCTCGTTCACTTCGTGCGCCCCTTCCATCGTGATGATCGGCCGCACCGTGATGCCCGGCGTCTTCATGTCGATGAGCAGGAACGAGATGCCTTGCTGCTGCTTCGGTGCATTCGGATCGGTGCGCACCAGGCAGAAGATCCAGTCGGCGTATTGCCCGAGCGTGTTCCAGGTTTTCTGGCCGTTGACGATGTACTGATCGCCCTGGCGTTCCGCGCGCGTCTTCAACGACGCGAGATCGGAGCCCGCGCCCGGCTCGGAATAACCCTGGCACCACCAGTCTTCGCCGCTGACGATGCGCGGCAGCCAGCGCTGCTGCTGCGTCGGATTGCCGAAAGCCATGATCACTGGTCCGACCATCTTCAAGCCGAACGGAATCGTGCGCGGCGCGCCGGCTGCAGCGGATTCCTCGTCGAAGATGTGGAGTTGCACCGGCGACCAGCCGGTGCCGCCGAACTGCTTCGGCCACGTCGGAGCACCCCAGCCCTTGCGATAGAGAATCGTCTGCCAGCGCCGGTAGTCATCGGCGCGGATCGACAGGCCGTTCCTGATGCGCTGGGCGATGTCGGCCGGGAGTTGCTCGCGCAAAAACGCGCGCACTTCGTCGCGAAACGCCAGCTCTGCGGGGGAGAAGTTCAGGTCCATGGAGGTCAGGCCCTCTGCTGTTCGAATGAGACGAGGCGCCCGCGATGCGGAATCACCGTTCTCATAGTGGACGGCGATGATAGGGGCGTCGCCGGCTGCCGGCAATCGGGCAGTACCCGCTCTGTGCTTACGTTAAGTGTCTGAACCATACCCGGTTGCTCTTATTCCTGCCTCAGCACTCGCGCGTTGCATACAAGACTTGGTTGCGCCCTGCGAGATGTGTTAGCTTCTGCGGCAGAATCGGCGCCCGC
>DATJIP010000056.1:0-2902 GCA_035493235.1 Steroidobacteraceae bacterium | reverse complement strand
CCACAGTTCAGAGCCGGCCGCGCGGATCGTCGGGCGTAGCAGGTTCAGCGAGTATTGCGTCGCGGTCTGCGCTTCTTCCCACCATGCGCGCTTAAAGCCCTCAAGCGACTTCACGCTCTCGGACGTGTAGTCGTTCATGCCTTTGAAGATCATCAGACCGTCGCCCGGCGTGCGGATCACGTCCCGATAGACCTTGAAGCCCTGCGCGTCGAACAGGCCCATCTGGCGCAGCTTCGTTTCGATCAGCAGCTTCGATGACTGCGCGAGGTCCTTTTGCATTTCGCGGATGCATACCGCGCGCATTCCTTCGCCAGACTCACCCGGCTCGGCCAGACAGTCTTCGATCAGCTTCTCGCCGAAGAAATGCGACTTGCCGGATCCACGACCGCCATAAGCGCCCTTGTAGCGCGCGGGCTGAAGCAGCGGTTCAAACGCTGCCGCGGTCTGGATCACCAACTCGCTCACGGCCGAACGACTACGCGCTTGATGACCTGAATTGCCAGCGGCGCGTCGGGATCACCGCTCACCTGCAGCGGCAACAGCTTCGGGTAAATCGTGCCCCAGAACACGCGTTCGTTAGCTGGATCTTCCTGAACCCATGCCGTCAGCCGATCGGCACCACCTAGCGCCTCTGCTGCGGCCGCAATGGCATCCTTGGCCGCGCGCGTGGTCTTGTTGAGGGAGCCTTTTTTGCGCCCCATGCCAGCTGCCGGCGGTTTCCGATTTCCAGCAGCTTTCACTTCTTTGTTGTCGCTCACGATCAGCCGCGCCCTTTCGGGTAGCGCTCCGTTCACTTTCGTTTAAAGATTTCCTTAACGATCTGCGTTGCCACATATCCGATCGTCACGACGCAATAGACAACGATGCCGATCTCGACCACCCGGGAAGCTGGAGACTGCGGGCAAACCGTGGCGGCACATCGCGCGATCCATTGCTGCCAGAAAATGAGCAGCATTTCATTTGCCGAGGTTTTCCCACTCGGCGTGGGAGTGCGGATGACGCACGTCGCGGGTGCGCTGGTTCGTCTCGGTGCGCTCGCCGCGGGCCGGCTTCTGGCCCATCACGCGGTCTGCTTTGGCGTCGATCTTCGCCTCGGTCGACGTCGACATGCGGCCGCTGTTGACAGCCTGCGACGCGCGAGCCTTGGCGTTTGCCGCATGGCTGGCGTCCGGCATCGGATAGGCGCGCTTGCCCGGCAGGCCGAATTCCGACTTCGGCATCTGCTTGCGCGCTGCGGTGCTGAGCTTGGCCATGACGGTTCCAGAAAAGAAAAAGCCCACACGAGGCGGCCGAAAGGTCCGAAGACCCGGAGGAGACGCGATGAAGCACTGCAGGCCAGTCCGTATCACGCTGCGGCACCGGCTGCCGCTGACTGGCCGTAAACGACAAAACCCCGCGCGGCGTGAACCGGCGGGGTTTCTAGAAATTCTGGAGACAACTTGCCTAACTGCGCGGGATCATAGAACACTTTCCACGGGTTTACAAGCACTGCGTTCGACAAGCCCGGCGGCCACCAGCATCGGGCACAGGATCGCCTTCGCCCGCTCATACTCCGCATCCAGGTTGTCCACGCGGACGCTCGACCAGACCTGCGAGCCGTCCGACATGCTGCGGCACATGGTGTTCACCGCGACGCGCGCCCGGAGATCGAGCTTCAGAATCATCGGCTCGATCGCGCGGCCGACAGCTTTCTTGCGGCTCCATTCGATTTCGGCGTCAAGATCCTCGTCGTCCATCCATTGCCGACTGGTGCGGAACTGCGCGCACGTACTGTCGAACGCCTGATAGTTCGTGCCGGTGTTGTAACCCAGGCTCCATTCCCACCAGTCCAGCAGCAGTTCATCGATGCGATCCACGTTTCTTTCTCCCCGTAATCCCGAACGTGTCAAACAGCCAGCGTCGATTGGCGACGGCCTCGTAGGGTGATCGGTAGCCGCGCATGAAGTTGTATATGCGCTCACCGACGATGAGCCAGCGCGGCCGCCCGTTCATCAGCCGTCCCATCCTTCGAATTCACCGACAGGGGCACGTCCGCACAGGGCAGCAGCCTCGACCGCGATAGACGCATCGGCAGCCGAGGCGCAGACGTTTCCCGGGTTAGCGCCTTCCCCACCCTGCGCACCGCTGGCAGAGCCGCCCATCGACTGCGCGGCCGACGAGGCACCACCAACAGCGTTTGGGAGGTCAGCCGCCGCGGTACCAGCATTTGCGCTTGCCGGCGCACTCGACTCGTACGTCGCAATCGCATCCGATTTTGCCGACGCGTCGCTCGTCTGCATCGCACGGATACCCTGCCGCCCGCTCGATGCTGCGCTCGAACAGCTTGCCGACGCATTCTCGGCAGAGCCAGAGGGTGTTTGCGCCTCGCCGACCGCAACCATCGTTACTGCATCCAGCTTTCCCTCAGCACTCTGCGCTTGCTGCGCGCCCTGTTTCTGATCGCTCATCTCTTGCCTCGTTTCGTGGGTGGGAAAGGGGGAGTCAATGCTTTGCGGTCTCGGCGCAGAACGCCGTCGTCTGTGCTTCCTTGCCTGCGAAACCGCATTGCAGCGCTGCGGGGTTGGCGGACTTCGCCAGCGCCTGTGTCTGCACGTAGTCCTGATGTGCCGTACAGCTAGCGGTTGAAATCGCAATGACGCTCAACGTGACTGCCGCGCACTTCCAGAAAATTGCCCAAAGCTGCGTATCGTCCATGCTTATCTCCGTGGTGGTGGGACTTCAATCTGGCTCGCCGCCGTCGCTATCCGCAACGCCGGTGTGCTCGGGATACCGCTCCATCGCCTGCTTGAGCCGTTGCTCGAAGTCGGCGTTCTGGCGTTCGTAGGTGCCGCATACGCAGCGGTTAAGGTCGATGCAGCGCTGCTGGTGGGCGCAGTGCCATTGGGCGATGTCGGTCCAGATG
>DATJIP010000055.1:0-5632 GCA_035493235.1 Steroidobacteraceae bacterium | reverse complement strand
AAGTTGAAGACCTGCACCTGGTCTTGCCCCGAGAGCCATTGCAGCGTGGCCGTCGACGAGAACAGATTGGCCGCGTGAGCCGATCCGGTGTCCTTGCGGCAATGCGCGCAATGGCACAGATAAAAGCGCTCGAAGTCCCCTTGGACCGCGAAACGGACGGCGCCGCACAGGCACGAACCGGAATGCTGCGTGCTCATCGTCGCACTGTCACCGGTTTCCGCGCGCCCGGCAACCTGGGTAATTTCCCGACGCCCCTGCCGTTGTACAAGCAACAGCTGGACCGGCCATGCAAAGGTCCTAGGTCCAAAGACCTAGACGTAATCAGCAGTGCCCGGACCAACATGCATCCACGGTGCGCTATTCTACGTATACGTATTAGTACCGGTGGCCGCGAATGGGATCACGCTGCTCATGACGAGAACCAAGGAAAACGGCAGTACGGTCGCGTGCGAGCTCTGCAACCTCGAACTGGTGAGCACCACGGGTCAGGCAGCAGAAGAACAGGGTCGCGAAGCGCTCGCCGCGATCGGCAGCGCGCTGGTGCGCAACGACCGTGTTGTACACAGCAATCGCGACTACCTCGATCTGCCCGGCGTCACCGCCATCAACCTGATTTCCACGCCGCGCGCCGGCAAGACTTCGCTGCTGGAGTCCACCATCCCGACATTGATCCGCGACTATCGGATCGCAGTCATTGCCACCGATCTGGCGGCCGACGATGACGTTCGCAGGCTGCGCGCGCTGGGCGTGCCGACGATCCAGGTCACGACCGGCACCGCCCGACATCTCGATGCGCACATGGTGAAGCGGGCGCTGCGCGACATCGTCACGCCCGAGCTCGATCTGTTGTTCATAGAGAGCGACGGCAATCTCACTTGTCCGGCGAGCTTGAGTCTCGGCCAGCACCACAACGTCGCGCTGCTTTCGGTTGCGGACGGCGACGATCGGCCGCAACGCGAGCCGGCACTGTTTCGCGCGGCAGATCTGGTATTGCTGACGAAGACCGACCTGCTGGCGAGTGCGCCGCAGTTCGACGACCTGCGCTTGCACAGAAATCTGCGAACCATCGGCTGTGAGGCCCCGGTTCTTGGTATCGCCAGCAGACGCGGCACCGGTATCGATGTCTTCTGCGAATGGCTGCGTGCCAAAGAAGCACTGCAGTCCTTGCACGTCGCCTCGCGCGCTCCCGAAGCGCAGCCCGCGCCCAGAGATCCGCTGGTCCGCTACAACTGAGAGTGCAGTTGATACGCGAGCCAACTGTAACCGCGCTCCAGTAGCGGTCGGCGTCGCCAGCGCTCCAGTCGCAACTCCGAGCTGCGCTTCAGATCCTCCTCGAAGGCTGCGCGCAATTCCGCCGCGGTCTTTTCGTCGCCAATGCCGACCGCGACTTCCTCGTTGAGCGCCAGTGAGCGTGCGTCGAAGTTGGTCGAGCCGACGTGCGACCAGATGCGATCGACGATGACGATCTTCTGGTGCGGCAGCGTGGGTTCGAATTCATAGACGCGGACGCCGGCTTCGAGCAGCGTTTGGTACAGATAGGAACCGGCGACGCGCACGAACGGGCTGTCGGTCTTGCGCCCTGGGACCATCAGGTGCACGGCGACGCCGCGCTTCACCATGTTGGCGAACAACTCGCACACACCGTCATCGGGCGCGAAGTAGGGATTCTGGATGATTACTTCTTTGCGCGCCGAGGCGATCGCAATCGTGTAAAGCACCGCAACCTTGGAGCCCACTTCCTCCGACGAGCTGCTCACGACGTGTGCGGCGACATCGCCTGCGCGTTCGGGCCCGGGATAACAGCCTTCGCCGGCCGGAACGCACTTCGTTTCCTCGATCCAGTTCTCCATGAATACGGATTGCAGCGCGCTCGCCACGGGTCCTTCCAGGCGCACGCCGGTATCGCGCCAGTGATCTTCGTCTTCGCCGTTGCCTAGCCACTGATCGGCAATGCCATGGCCGAATGTGTAACCGATTGCGCCATCGACGATGAGCAGCTTGCGGTGCGTACGATGGTTGAAGCGCCGTACGTTCCACCACGCCGGACGGCAGTACTCGTTCAACTCGACGCCGGCATCCTTCATCTGCTGCAGCCGCGATGGGGTCGCTCCCGATCCGCCGAGCGCATCGATGAGCAGACGCACTTTCACGCCGACTCGTGCTTTGGCACAGAGTACATCGACGAACTGGCGCTCAACCTCGCCTGCGGTCCACACGAAGGTTTCGAGATGCACGGTGTGACGCGCTGCTTCGATGTCCGCGATCATCGCGGGGAACAGCGCTCCGTTCTGCAGCACCGTGCAGCGATTACCTTCGTGCACCGCGCCGCCTGTCAATACTGCAAGCGACTGCATGCCGTCACATAGCGCCGGCAGCCCATCGAGCTTCAGATGTAGATAAGGAGTGCGCCGCCGATGCGTCAGCATGACGGCGAGGATCGCGAGCACGGCGCCGGCGAGCATCCATCCCAGTGCAACAGCCATTCCTATATACGAAGCGCAACGCGCCGCTGTTCCCCTACCGGATGTAGGTGCGCAACCAGCGCAGGGTCGGATGCGTTGCCGTTGAATGATCACCGACCTCTGGTACAAGAACGCGATCGTCTACAGCCTCGATCTTGAAACGTTCATGGACGGTAACGGCGACGGCTGCGGCGATTTCCGCGGTTTGATGCAGCGTCTCGACTATCTCGACTCGCTCGGCATCGACGTCATCTGGCTCGCACCGTTCCAGCCCTCGCCGAATCGCGACAACGGCTACGACATCGCCGATTTCTACGGCGTCGATCCGCGCCACGGCTCGAGCGGCGAGTTCGTCGAGTTCATGAACCAGGCGAACAAGCGCGGCATCGGCGTGATCGTCGACCTGGTCGTCAATCACACTTCGGACAAGCATCCGTGGTTTCAGACAGCGCGGCGCGATGCGAAATCGCCGCTGCGCGACTGGTACATCTGGTCGAAGAAGCGGCCGGCGGGTTGGAACAAGGGCATGGTGTTCCCGGGCGTGCAGAAGTCGGTGTGGTCGTACGACAAGCTGGCGCGCGAGTACTTCTATCATGTGTTCTACGACTTCCAGCCGGATCTCAACATGGACAATCCGGACGTGCGTGCTGAAGTCCTGCGCATCATGGGCTACTGGCTGGAGCTCGGCGTCGCCGGCTTTCGCGTGGACGCCGTGCCGTTCGTCATTCAGGGGTCGCCGCTCGCGAACGGCAAGCAGCCGAAGCTGCATTTCGACTGGCTGGAAGAGATGCGACGGTTCCTGCAATGGCGCTCGCGCGATTCGATTCTGCTCGGCGAAGCGAACGTGCTGCCGCGGGACAACCTGCGGTACTTCGGCGAGGCAGGCGAGGGCATCCAGATGATGTTCAACTTCTTCGTCAATCAGCACCTGTTCTATGCGCTGGCCTCCGCAGACGTGCGGCCGCTGGCCGAGGCGTTGCGGCGGACTTCGAAGATTCCCAACACGTCGCAGTGGGCGCAGTTCCTGCGCAATCACGACGAGCTGGATCTCGGACGACTGAACGAGCGTCAGCGGCAGACCGTGTTCGACCGCTTCGGTCCCGATCCGCAGATGCAGCTTTACAATCGCGGCATCCGCCGTCGTCTTGCGCCGATGCTCGGCGACCGTCGCAACATGGAGCTTGCTTACAGCATGCTGTTCGCACTGCCGGGCACGCCGGTGATTCGCTATGGCGACGAGATCGGCATGGGCGAGAACCTCGCGCTGCCGGAGCGCGAAGCCGTGCGCACGCCGATGCAGTGGAGCGGCGAGGACAACGGCGGTTTCTCGCTCACCGGCCGGCGGCTGCCCAATCCGGTGATCACAGAAGGTGTGTATGGCTGCGAGCAGGTCAATGTCGAGAAGCAGCGCCGCGATCCGCAGTCGTTCCTCAACTGGCTGGTGCGCATGATCCGCCAGCGCAAGGAAACGCCAGAGATCGGTTGGGGCGAGTGCTCCATCCTGTCGACGGGGCACAAGAGCGTGCTCGGTCTCATGTACGAGTGGCGCGGCAATCGCGTGGTGGTGCTCCACAACTTCTCGCGCCGGCCGCTGGAGATCACGCTGCGAGTCAAGGGCGACGGCGGCGACATGCTGACGAACCTGCTGGCCGAGAACGAAAGCCGTGCGCAGAAGGACGGCGCGCATCGGATTGCGCTCGAGGAATATGGCTATCGCTGGTTCCGCGTCGGCGGTCTAGGCTATGCACTGCGCCGTCATCCCGGACGACCGCAGGCCCAGAATCCAAATTGACGCGGCTGGCACTGTCCTCGGGACGAGGATAGAGTCGGGCGATGAGTACACAGCTCGGTCATTTCATCGACGGACGTCGGCGTGCCGGTGCATCAGGTCGCGCGGGAACCGTGTTCGATCCTGCAACTGGACGCGCGACCGCGAACGTTGGCTTCGCTTCGCAAGAGGAGACGCGAGCTGCGATTCAGGCTGCGCGAGCAGCGTTCCCGGGGTGGTCGGAGACGCCGCCGCTGCAGCGCGCGCGTGTGATGTTCCGATTCAAAGCGCTGCTCGATGCGCACATCGATGAGCTGGCGGCCATCATCACCAGCGAGCACGGCAAGGTGCTCGCTGATGCGCGGGGCGAAGTCACGCGCGGCATCGAAGTGGTCGAGTTCGCGTGCGGGATTCCACATCTGCTCAAGGGCGAGTTCTCGGACAGCGTCGGCAGCGGCGTCGATTGCTGGTCGCTGCGCCAGCCGCTCGGTGTCTGCGCTGGCATCACGCCGTTCAATTTTCCCGCGATGGTGCCGCTGTGGATGTTTCCGGTCGCAATCGCCTGCGGCGACACCTTCGTGCTGAAGCCGTCGGAGAAGGATCCGTCCTGCGGGCTGCGGCTCGCCGAGTTGCTCGCGGAAGCGGAACTGCCGGCCGGCGTCTTCAACGTCGTGAATGGCGATCGCGAGGCAGTCGATACGTTGCTCACCGATAGTGACGTGGCTGCGGTCAGCTTCGTCGGCTCGACGCCAGTCGCGAGACACGTCTACGAAACCGCTGCGCACGCAGGCAAGCGAGTGCAGGCGCTCGGTGGCGCGAAGAATCACATGGTCGTGATGCCCGATGCGGATACGAAGCTTGCAGCGCAGGCCTTGATGGGCGCGGCGTATGGCTCGGCGGGTGAGCGATGCATGGCAATCTCGGTTGCCATCGCCGTTGGCGACGCGGGCGATCGATTGATCGCTGAGCTTCGGCCGCTCATCGCGGCGCTCAAGGTGGGCCCGGGTACGGCGGACGGCATCGAGATGGGGCCGCTCATCACGCGTGAGCATCTGCAACGCGTTCGCGACTACATCGACGTCGGAGTCAAGGAAGGTGCGACGCTGGTCGTCGATGGTCGCTCGCTGCAAGTAGCCGGTCATGCCGACGGCTTCTATCTCGGCGCCAGCTTGTTCGATCGCGTCGAGCCGCAGATGCGGATCTATCGCGAGGAAATCTTCGGCCCGGTGCTGGTCGTAGTTCGCGCGCCCGATCTGCAGAGCGCGCTTCGCCTGGTCAACGAGCACGAGTTCGGCAACGGCACTGCCATCTTCACGCGCGACGGCGACGCGGCACGCACGTTCACGCATCACGTGCAGGTCGGAATGGTCGGCGTGAACGTGCCGATTCCGGTGCCGATGGC
>DATJIP010000054.1:0-19266 GCA_035493235.1 Steroidobacteraceae bacterium | reverse complement strand
ATCTGGGGCGAGCACACACGGCGGGCGACGTCGTCATGTGGCTGCCGCGCGAAGGCATCCTTGCGACAGGAGACATCGTGACCGGTCCGATTCCACTCATGCCGAGCGCCTACACGCGTGACTATGTTGGCGTGTTGAATCGCATCAAGAGCCTGGGTTTCAAGACGCTGGTGCCCGGCCACGGTGCACTCCAGTCGGATACGCAGTATGTCGATCTGCTGATCGAGCTGATCGACAGCGTCGCCGCGCAGACGCGCGCACTCGTTGCGCAGGGAGTCCCACAAGAGAAGGCAATCGCATCGATCGATTTCTCTGCGGTGGAGCAGCGCTTCACGCACGGCGATGCGTTTCTAACCAACCGCTTCAAGGACTACGTCGCGGATGGCGCACTCGCGGCCGCTGCCTTTCGGGTCGAGATCCAGGGCGAGCCCGAGGAAGTCTTCTGATCCGGGCCGCCGGATCCGCGCCTGTAGGAAAAACTGGCACTGCCGAACAGGGACTTGCCGCATCGAGTGCATCGGATGATGAGTGATAGAAGAAGGTCTTTCGAGCTATCAGCCGACGTTGAAAGTGTCATCAGCGCTACTCGAACGCTTCGCTCATTGCGCGTCGACCGGTGACTTTCGCCGCCTGAGTCACGACCGACTCATGGAGGAATCGCAGCGACGTCTCAGAAATGCCGTGCTCTCCGATGAACCCGACGAGGGCCGCGTGGCAACGCGCATCCTCGACAGTTCGCGCCTCTATCGCGATTGGGAGAACGAGCACTCGATGCTGATGCGCCGGATCGCGGCCGAGCGGTTGCCAGGCGTTCAGAGAGCTCAGCTGCTCACGATTGCTCTCGCGCTGATTCACCGCAAGGCGTTGTTCGAATATCTGCGCGATGAGCGGGTTCACGGCCGGCGGCGCGCGCAGATCATGGGTCACTTCTTTTCCCGTCGCGATTGCGCGAGCGCCATCGTGGCCGAGCACGGCCGCTACCTGCAAAGTGCGGCGAGCTATTTCTGCTCGAGCTACGTCGGCTCGAACCTGATGTTCGACGCATTGTTCGAGAGCCCGCTTGCCGAGTACGAAGGGCTCTACGCGAGCTACTTTCGAACTTACTGCGATGTTGCTCTCGCTGACGACCGCAACCCGGTCGCGGCCTCGATGGAGCCGGTGCTGTTCGACCTCAAGGCGCAGATTGGCGAGTGGCGCCAGGCGCTCATCGCACTGACGCACTCGCAATCTGGCACCTGGCGCCGGCCGGCATTCTAGGCTTAGCTCCCTCGCTGACAGCCACGGATTGTCCGCGGACCTCGAGCGATCGGCCTGATCATCGCCGCCACTCTCACCGGGCAAGTCGACCTTGCCGATCTCATCCTCGTCGTCGTCATCACGTCCCGTCTTCGGGATGTCCTGCCCTTCGAGCGCCCTGCTGTTGAAACTCATTGCAGGCGGGCGCTGGGCGCGTACAGTGTTCGCGAATCCTTTAGTGAGATCGCGTCCATGACCACCGGCGATTCGAATGCGGCTGGCACGCCAGAGCCTGTGGACAGGGCAGCCTGGAGCAGCATCGTCGCGCCGTATCAGCATGCCTCCACCGCGCGCGCGCTCTGGCAGCTGACGACTACGCTGATTCCGTACTGCCTGCTCTGGTATGTCATCTACCATGCGGTTGGAGTCTCGCTCTGGCTCGCGCTCCCGCCGGCGATTCTGGCAGGCGCGTTCCTGATGCGCCTGTTCATCATCTTTCACGACTGTGGCCACGGCTCGTTCTTCAGCTCGCGCCGCGCCAACGACATCGTCGGCTTCATCACCGGGGCTCTGACGTTCACGCCCTACGATCATTGGCGCTGGCAGCATTCGATTCATCATGGCACTGCAGGGCATCTCGACAAGCGCGGTACCGGCGACATCTGGACCATGACCGTACAGGAGTACCTCGCAGCGTCGCGGTGGCGTCGATTCGGATATCGGCTGTCGCGCAATCCGCTGGTGCTGTTCGCGATCGCACCGTTCTATCTCGTCCTGATCAATCACCGCTTCGCCTCACCCAAGGCGGACGGCCGACAGCGCCGCTCGGTCTGGTGGATGAATCTGGTGCTGCTGTGCACGGCGGCCTCGATGAGCTGGATCTACGGCCTTGGGCCCTATCTGCTCATTCAATCGACCGTGCTGCTGGTGGCGGGCGGCGCGGGCGTCTGGCTCTTCTACGTGCAGCATCAATTCGAAAACGCCTACTGGGAGCGCGGCGACAACTGGAACTACACGGCGGCGGCACTGCGCGGCAGCTCGTTCTACAAGTTACCGCGCGTGCTGCAATGGTTTTCGGCCAGTATCGGCTTCCACCACATTCACCATCTGAGCCCGCGCATCCCCAATTACAACTTGCAGAAGTGCCACGAGCGCGAGCGCTTGTTTCAGCAAGTCAAGCCAATCACTCTGTGGTCCAGCTTCGGTTGCCTGACGTTCC
Source organism: Steroidobacteraceae bacterium (assembly GCA_035493235.1). Lineage (GTDB taxonomy): Bacteria > Pseudomonadota > Gammaproteobacteria > Steroidobacterales > Steroidobacteraceae > Steroidobacter. The sequence continues at coordinate 16,811 of DATJIP010000054.1, read as the reverse complement.
ACTTCTGGGACGAGCACAGCAGGAAGCTGGTCGGCTATGCGCACGTTCGCCAGATCATCAACTCTCGAGGAGACTGCAAATGAGCAAGGGTATGGACCAGAAGCGAGAGCAGAAACGCAAGCCGGCCAAGACACTCGACGAGAAGCGTGCCGCGAAGAAAGCCAAGCGGGCCGAGCGTGCGGCCGGTCGGCCTCTCTAGCCATCCCGCCGCCGCACGCGAGTCCGTAGCGTCACATGTCGACGGCGCGGTGATCGTGAACTCCGCGCCAGGGTTGCGAAGTCGATACCGCGCGCGCCAGATGCCCGGTCTTGATCCACACGCGGCACCCTTGCAAACCCACCGTTGCTCGCGCCACAGATCCTGGCGGCAGCCGCAGCCACGATTGATAACGGAAGACGTCACTCGCGTCGGCGAACTCACCGTCCAGGACGACGAGCTCAAGGCCGTCGGGCGATCCCAGAGTGAGTTCGATGCCCGCCCGCCAACGTTCGAGCGCCACTGCTTCGTGCGCGTCCTGATAGAGCGGCATGACTTCCACGCCTGCCCTCAATGGATCGCTCTGGTACGAGCACTGGGTAGTGTCAATGCGCACCTGCGTGCGATCGGCCGCATCGAATTGCCACAACTTGACGAGAATCGTGCAGCCCGGCTCCGAGCCAGGTGTGTGCGCGGAGGTCGGTGGATTGCGAACGTAAGAGCCGGCGGGATAGTCGCCATGCTCGTCCTGGAATACGCCTTCGAGAACGAAGAACTCTTCTCCGCCCGCATGAGTGTGACGAGAGAACCGTGAGCCGGGAGCGTAGCGCACGATCGAAGTAGCCCGCGCCACCTCTTCACCGATTCGATCCAGCATGCGCCGGTCGACGCCAGCGATGGGCGAGCGAGTCCATTCGAGCATCGCTGCATGAACCGCTGCGCGCTGCGAGAAATCTGCATTGAGCTGCATGACCTTATCCGTCAGAGCGAGACCGGCTGCCGCGTACCATAGGCCCAGGTTGCTGTTGCTTCCAAGAGTGCAATGGCCGACGCGCCCAGGCGTGCAGGCAGTGATTCGAGCTGCCGGCTGCGACTGACTCCGTTGAGGCACCACTCGCAGAAGTGCTCGCAGTTGTTGCGGATGATGTGATAGCGGTTTTCGCCCAGCCGGCTGCGGGCGCGGCGAACCGCCTCCACGCCGGCGAAACGCGGCTGTGAGTCCATGCGTACGGCGACGGGCCGGCCGCGAGCAAACTCCTCCAACGAAACCTCTTCCACCGCTCTGCGGCGCAAGCCTCTTACGAGGCCGGGGTAATGGATGATCCGCCCGTTACCGACATACAAGCCGTGGTGGATGTAGCCGCGGCGCGGCGTGACGAGATGCGCAGCAAACGGCGGCTCTTCTCCAGCTGTCAAAGTGACCTGTTCCATGGTGCCTATCGTCGCCCCCCGCCGTGAGCCGCGCGGCGTCGCAGGCGTGAAGGCGACGTGAATCCGCATGCACGCAGCCTGGTAAGCATGAACCGACGATGTTTTTTGCGGCCGGAACCTCCCGGCGGCATTTCGAGGCCACGCCGATTCTTGTACAACAGGCACCCGATCAGGCCACGGAGCTGCGCCGTTGAATCTCATTCCTTGCTCTGCTCTTCTCCTCTTGCTGTCGATCGCAAGCGGTGCGTACGGGGCATCGTCCATGCGCGAAGGCGATGTCGACGTCGGCAGCGGCGTCCGCATTCACTATGTCGATGGCGGTGACCGGCAGGCGAAAACTACCCTCCTCTTCGTTCCGGGATGGTCAATGTCCACTGCCGTGTGGCGTGACCAGATGAACTTCTTCGCCGACTCGGCACGCGTCGTCTCCATCGACCCGCGCTCGCAAGGTCAGTCGACCGTTACCGTGCAGTCGAACACTCCTGAGCAGCGCGCAAAGGATCTGCATGAGGTCATCAAGTCGCTGGCAATAAAGAACGTGGTGCTCATCGGCTGGTCGCAGGGCGTACAGGATGTTGCGGCGTACGCCGCCGCCTTCAACGGCGAAGGCGTGTCGGGGTACGTGCTCGTGGATGCCGCTGTCGGCCAAGGCGCGGCCGCGGCGGTCGCACGGCCCGAGTTACTGAAGGGGCTGCTCGAACGGCTGGTGCTCTACCAGGAGCATCAGAAGGAGTATCTGCACGGCATGATGAACGCGATCATCCAGTCGCCCGAGGGTCGCAAGCGCATCGACGAGTACGTGCAGATCGGCTTGCGTACGCCGCCGGACCTCGGCGTGAGCATGCTGATGATGGATTTCGTCGCCTATGATCGGCGTGCGACGCTGGCCAAGTTCAATCGTCCGACGTTGATCGTCGCCGCAGCCCAGTCCGGTGAGCTCGAAGCGCAGCGCGAGATGTCGCGGCAGATCAAGGGTGCGAAGCTCGAGATCATCGACAACGCGGGCCACGCCGTCTTCATCGACCAGCCGCAACGCTTCCGCTCGCTGCTCGCCGATTTCGTGCAGCGAGCTCAGCCAGCAGCGTGAAGCTTTACTTTGGATTCCCCCAATCCTCCATCTCGTCCATCGAGAACAGCGGACGAATGTCGATGTCGGAATCCGTGTACATGGGATTGGGACACTTCTTCACCCATTCGACGGCTTCCTCGATCGACTTCACGTCCCACAGCCAGAAACCCGCGACCACTTCCTTCGTCTCGGTAAACGGACCGTCGATCACCGTGCGGTTCTTGCCTGAGAAATGCACGCGCTTGGCATAACGAGTCGGTTTGAGTCCGCCGAGTATCTGGTCTTTCAAAATGCCAGCGGCGACGAGGGCCTCGTTGTACTGATGCATGGCATTCAGCAGCTCTTGCGTCGGCGGCGCCTCGTTTTCGCTGTCCTGGGTCGCTTTGACAAAAACCATGACTTGCACTGAGTGTCTCCTGTCTGGGGTTGATTCCTGCTGCAAGGACGCTGCGGACATTCCTCTGGCGACAATGGCCAGCAAAAAATTTGCATCGTGTCGCTCCGGAGCGCAACGGTTCGTCCTTGAAAGGAGATGCACGATCTGGCGCACATCGATATAGCGATTCTAGGGGCCCGGCCGAAGGCCGTTGCAGCCCTGCTGCGTTACTTCCGCGATCTGGACACGGCTGAGGAGGCCTTTCAGGAAGCCTGCCTGCGGGCGCTGCAGACTTGGCCCCACAAAGGCCCACCCAGAGACCCCACCGCATGGCTGATCATGGTCGGGCGCAATGCAGCCCTGGACACCAAGCGCCGCGCGCGCTCCATCGGACCCTTACAAGACGCGGGTGCGCTCACGGATGTTCGCGAGGACCTGACTCCGGAACGCCTCGACGAGAGTCACTATGGAGACGACATCCTGCGGCTGTTGTTCATGTGCGGACACCCCAGCTTGCCTGCGACCCAACAAATCGCGCTCGCACTTCGCATCGTGTCCGGGCTCACACCCGAGCAAATTGCCAAAGCATTCCTGGTGTCTCCCGCCGCGATGAAGCAGCGGATAACGCGTGCCAAACGGTCGATTGCGGAGATTGGCGTCGAATTCGACACACCCGGCGCTGCCGAGCGGCGCGCGCGACTCGAAGCCGTTTCGACGATGATCTATCTCATCTTCAATGAGGGCTACGGCAGCACCCCGGACCTCGCAGCGGCGCGCGAACCGCTTGCCGACGAAGCGATTCGCCTGGGGCGACTGCTGCTGAGCCTTTTCCCAACCGATCCGGAGGTCTTCGGGCTGCTGGCTTTGATGCTGCTGCAACACTCCCGCGCGCCGGCACGCTTCGACGAGAACGGCGAGATCGTCTTGTTGGACGAGCAGGATCGGAGCCGCTGGAATCGGACCCTCATCGATGAGGGGCGACTGCTGCTGGAGAGAGCTGCCTTCTACCAGAACCCGGGGCCTTACCAACTCCAGGCGGCCATCGCAGCCCTCCACGCCCGCGCGGCCAGACCCGAAGACACGCCGTGGAAAGAGATCGACTCGCTGTACCAAGTGCTCGAAGCGTTGCAGCCATCGCCCGTGGTGACGCTCAATCGCGCGGTAGCAGTCTGGAAGCTTCAAGGTCCCGAGGCTGCACTGGAGATGATCGAGCCGTTGCGAAGCGAGCTGGACGCTTACTTCTATCTGCACGGGTTGCGCGGCGCGCTGCTCAAAGAACTGAACAGGGTTGATGAAGCTCGCGACGCGCTGGGCCGTGCCATCGCTCTTGCGAATTCCGTTGCGGAAGCGAATCTCATTCGGCGCGAACTGGACGGTCTCGAGTGAACGCCGCGGGCGGCCGCACGGATGCGGCTGCCCGCTTCTGCGAAACAGCAACAGCCTCATGCCGCCGGTGCTATAGTGCCGACGGCTCGTAAGCATTCTCTTTATCTCCAGCTGGCCGCGCGTTCTGCGCTTTCCTTGGCCAATCAGCTAAACCGAATCGTTTTCGAACCTGGTGCAGAGGGACCGGTGGTCCCTTGCCCCGCCGCATCCGCGCGCGGGGTCGCTGAACGTGCAGGTGGGAATATGGCTGACAGACGAGTGCCTCCGGCGCGGACGCCTCCACAGCGAGCTTTGAATCAGCTCGCTGCACCCGACCATGCTCTGCTTTGCGGCAAGAAAATATTGATCGTCGAAGGCGACGATTACTTGTATCAGGCCTTGCGAGATTCGCTGCAGGACGCCGGATGCGAAGTCATCGGTTCGTGCGATCGCCTCAACTATCCGCTTGATGGCGTGTCTGCGAGTCGACTCGATGCCGCGCTCGTCGACATGGATCCGTTGGGATCGGAACGTGCCGCATCCCTCGCGCAGCAGCTCGGCGATAGCAACATTCCGACCGTGTGGATCACCGGCCGTAGCGCCTCCGAAGTTGCAGCTGGCTTGCAAACGCAGGATTGGCTGGCCAAACCCTTCACCGAGCGAGAGCTGCTCGACAGCATTGCATGCGCCGTGGACGAGAACCTGCAGCGCTGCGTCGCCCGCACATAGTCCAATCCGCAACCATCTCTGGAGATCTCATGCCAAGACCGCCGAACTACAAGCAGGACAAGAAGCGTCGTGAAGATGCGCAGAAGCGCCGTAACGAACAAGAGCAGCAGCGCCAAGCAGAGCGCAAGAACAACCAGCTCCCATCGCTACCTCCAGCTGGAGTCAACGAATGAACTGGACGCTCGCGCAGAACAATTGGCACCAGTTCAAAGGACGGGTCCGCGCCCGCTGGATGAAGATGGACGAAGAGCAGCTCGCAGTGATCGCAGGGAACCGAGCCGCGTTGCTCAACAGCATTCAGAGTGTTTACGGACTCACGCGCGCGGAAGCAGAGCGCGACATTCGTGCGTTCGAGGCACGCAACAGGGACTACCGGCCAAAGTAGTCACCTGGCGCTTCGAGAGCGGCATCTTCGACCTATCGGTTCGCCTTCGCCGCTTCCTTCGCTTGGTCGAGCGTTTCATCAGCGTCGTCCTTGCATTCCTTCTGCGGTGCGCCCGTGAGGGACTCGCACTTCTCGACGGCGACTTTGTGAGCCGCCTCCGCCTGCGCGACCACGATCTTGGAGTTGCCCTTGTCAGCCGTCTCATTGGCATCGCGCGCCTGCTCGGCGACGTCATCGGCATCGTGATCAGCGGTGGCATCGGCTACATTCTTGTCTGCGTCCGCGTTCTCTTCCTTAGCGTCCGCGCGCGCATCGGCCACGTCCCGTTGTCCTTCCGCTTGGGCTTTCGCCACATCATGCTGGACTTCGGCCTGAGTCTCCGACTTGTTGCAAGCGGTCAGCGCGGATGCTGCGGCGATGAGCGCGCAGAGTGTTTTGAGATGCATAGGTAAGATCCTTGGTGAACGAGAGATTGAAATGCCGCCCGTCGAGAAGTGCATTTCCTCGCGGCGCGAGGAACGTGTTGCGGGCTCAAGCTTGACAACATAACGCCGGTTGCGCCCGCGAGGTTCCTACTGCGTCGTGAGTGGCTGTTGACCACTCATCAGAGAGACTGGATCGAGCATTTCAGAGAGACTGGATCGAGCATTGCGGATCGAGACTCGGAACGAATTGCGCGCCGGTCCGTTAGGACGGTGAACTCATTACGGTCTGGAGCTTCCATGGGCATCATCATTTGGTTAGTTGTCGGTGGGGTTGTTGGCTGGCTCGCCAGCATCATCATGCGTACCGACGGGCAGCAGGGTCTGCTTCTCAATATTGTGGTGGGCATCGTCGGCGCGTTGCTCGCAGGATTCGTAGTCTCGCCTCTCCTTGGCATCGGGACGATCAACCAAGGCGTCAGCGTGGCCACCTTCCTGGTGTCGCTGCTCGGTGCAATCATCCTGCTGGCCATTGTCAATCTGTTCCGGCGCGGGGCAGTTCGCTGACGCCGAACTTGACAAGCGGAACCGTCGCGGCCGGCTGACCACAGTCGGCCGCATACAGTAGTCGACGCCAAGAAGCGTAAGCCCAGCATGGCTCCGGGCTCATACGGCTGATACCTCCGTGGCGGTCAAACTGTGGGACGTCGTGATCGCGGGCGCGGGCCCGGCCGGTCTCAGCGCGGCGCTGGTGCTGGGGCGAGCGCGGCGGAACGTGCTGTTGTGTGACACGGGCACTCCGCGCAGCTGGGCAGCCAAAGAAATGCATGGCTTCCTGACACGCGACGGCATTGCGCCTGCGCAATTCCGACGCCTGGCACGCCGAGAGCTCTCTCGTTATCCAAGCGTTGAGTTTCGCGCGGTCGAGGTAACCGCCGCAGCGCGCAACGGCGATGGACATTTCATGGTCACTTTTGGCAAGGGTCGCAGTGTCCGCTGCCGCAAACTCCTGATAGCCACCGGCGTGTTTGATCACCTGCCCCGCCTCGAAGGCATCGACAAATTCTTCGGCACGAGCGTCTTCCAGTGTCCGTACTGTGATGGCTGGGAGGTGCGCGATGCGCCCATTGCCGTGTACGGCAAGCGACGCCGCGGCTTCGAGATGGCGCGCGCGATGACAGCGTGGACCAGCAACATCGTCCTATGTACGGACGGGGTAGCAAGGCACTCAGCGACGGAAAAGACTCACCTGCAACGCAATGGAATCGCAGTGATCGAGGATCGTATCGAGCGCCTGGAGGGTGCGCGCGGGAAGCTGCGCGAGATCGTCTTTCGCGGCGGTCGTCGACTCAAGCGCTCGGCGCTCTTCTTCGACACACCGTGCAGCAGCCAGTCCAAGCTCGCGGAAGACCTTGGATGTCAGTTTGCCCGTCATGGCGGCATCAAGTGCGGGCAGCACGAAGCGACCAGCGTCCCAGGCGTGTTCGTGGCCGGCAACATCATCAGGGACGTTCAGTTGGTGATTGTAGCGGCGGCGGAAGGTACGCGCGCCGCCTTCGGCATCAATCGAGCGCTGACCCGCGAAGACTTTGAGCGTCGGGCAACTGGTTCGCGACGCATTCAGCATCCATCAATCGAGGATCCAGACATGCAACGACGCAGGCGCAAACATGCTTGAAGAGTTGCTCATGCAGGCCGCCAAGGCTACCGCCTACTACGCTGCACTGATCGTTCTGATGCGCGCTGCCGGGAAGCGCCTGGCGGGGCAAACGACGACGTTCGACTTGATTGTCCTGATCACGTTGGGCGTCGTCCTGCAGGCGACGGCAGTCCAGAAAGGCATGGCCAATGCCATCGTATTCGTTGTGACAGTCTTCGCGCTGCACCGAGTTCTGGCACTTCTATGTGCGCGGTCGTCGGTGGTCCGTCATCTCATTCGCGGCAAGCCGCGAGTTCTGGTTCGCAATGGGGAGATACTCGAGCAAGCGCTTCTGGATGAAGGCATCAGTCGCGCGGAACTCCTCGCTGGGCTGCGTAAGCTTGGCTATGAAAGCGCAGAGGCGGTAAAACTCGCCACGCTGGAAGAGACGGGTCATATCTCCGCCGTCGGCGACTAGAGCGCTCGGAGCATTCCGGCGACTACGGTCAGAACACGGCGGAAGCGAACTCCTCCGTGTGTTGAACCTGACTACACAGTGCCACTCGCGCCGCGTGCAACCGTAGGTTGCCGAGTACACGCGCAACTGTGTGCGCACACACAGGAACTTCGCCGCTGCTCGTCGCTTGTATCGGACACTTCCTCGCCTCTCCGTTTCGATCACAACTGCACCTGCGGATTTCCGCGCTCAGTTCGAGGCGGCCAGTCGATCCACGGAGATTGCAGTCATGGCCAAGAGCAAACGTGCGGCATCCCGCGCAGCATCCAGCGTCCGTAGGTTGACCGGCAACGGTCGTTCGGCGAAGGAAGCGGTGAAGACATCCGCCCGTTCCACCGCCAGCGGTCCGGCCAAGAAGGCGGGGCGCGACGCGATTTCCGATGCGGCGACTCAGAAGCTGGTAGGCACTCAGCTGCTTGCGGCAGCATTTCCGTTCAATGCCGCAAAACCCTCCGAGTTTGGCGATGGCGCACCCGCACGTGGGCAGTCCGTCGAACCGCCGGATCCGTCGGTCGGTGCCAGCACGCTCAGTGAGACCAATGCATCGCTGAAGGCCGGCAAGGGCAGTCCGCCGCTGAGCTTCAATCCTGGCAACGGTCCGCTCGACCGCGCGCGAGTCGATTCCAGCGGACGAGCGCTGACCACCAATCAGGGCGTGCCGGTCGCCGACAACCAGAATTCGCTCAAGGCCGGCCTGCGCGGACCATCGCTGCTGGAAGACTTCATCCTCCGGGAAAAGATCACACACTTCGATCACGAGCGCATTCCCGAGCGCATCGTGCATGCCCGGGGCTCCGGTGCGCATGGATACTTCGAGTGCTACAAACCGCTGACAAAGCTGACACGCGCATCGATCTTTGCCGAGGCCGGCAAGCGCACGCCGGTGTTCGTGCGCTTTTCGACGGTCGCCGGCGAGCGTGGTTCCACCGACACGGCGCGCGACGTGCGCGGCTTCGCCGTCAAGTTCTATACGGACGAAGGCAACTGGGACCTCGTCGGCAACAACATCCCGGTGTTCTTCATCCAGGATGCGATGAAGTTCCCGGATCTGGTCCACGCGGTGAAGCCCGAGCCGCACCACGCGATGCCGCAAGCCGCGTCCGCGCACGATACGTTCTGGGACTTCGTGTCGCTGATGCCGGAATCCACGCACATGCTCATGTGGGTGATGTCCGATCGCGCGATCCCGCGCAGCTACCGGATGATGCAGGGCTTCGGCGTTCACACCTTTCGCTTCGTGAACGCGGCGGGCGACTCGCAGTTCGTCAAGTTTCACTGGAATCCACTGGCCGGCACGCATTCGCTGACCTGGGATGAAGCGGTCAAGATCTCCGGCGCCGATCCGGACTTTCACCGCCGGGACCTGTGGGAAGCGATCGAAGCCGGCGCCTACCCGCAATGGGAACTGGGCGTGCAGATCTTCAGCGAGGCCGACGCAGAGAAATTCAGTTTCGACGTGCTGGACGCGACCAAGCTCATCCCGGAAGAGCTCGTGCCCGTCGCGCCGGTCGGCCGCATGGTCCTGAATCGCAACCCCGACAACTTCTTTGCGGAAACCGAGCAAGTTGCCTTCTGTACCGCGCACATCGTGCCGGGGCTGGACTTCAGCAACGATCCGCTGCTCGCCGGGCGCATCCATTCGTATGTAGACACGCAGATCTCCCGGCTGGGCGGTCCCAATTTCCACGAGATCCCCATCAACGCGCCGGTCGCGCAGGTCCACAACAACCAGCGCGACGGCATGCATCGTCAAGCAATTCCCCGCGGGCGCGTCGCGTACGAGCCGAACTCGCTGGGTGGCGGCTGTCCGTTCCAGGCCGGCGTGCAAGGATTCACGTCCTTCCCGCAGCAGACGGAAGAGCACAAAGTGCGCGGCAAACCGGAGAAATTTGCCGAGCACTACAACCAGGCAACGCTGTTCTGGAAGAGCCAGACTGCAAGCGAGAAGCAGCACATCATTCGCGCCTATCGGTTCGAGCTCACCAAAGTGCAGACCGCAGCAGTCCGCGAGCGCGTCATCGCCCAGCTCCGCAATGTAGATGAGGAGCTCGCAACGGCCGTCGCCGATGGCATCGGCCTGACCGATTTGCCCGAACCGTTGCCGAAAGCGTTGCCGCGAACTCCAAAGCCGGAAGTGCAGACATCGAAGACGTTATCACTGCTCGCGAGGCCTGGAGAGGAAGGGATCAAAACCCGTCGCGTTGCGATCCTGGTTGCCGACGGCACGGATGGCGCGGCGGCGTTGGCGATTCACGAGGCACTGGCTGCCGCAGGCGCGGTGCCGCGCTTCATCGGCGTGAAGCTCGGGCAAGTAACGAGCGCGAGTGGCGAACCCCTCGACGTCGAGATCTCGCTGGAAACTGCACCGGCCGTGGTGTGGGACGCGATGATCGTGCCGGACGGCCAGGACGCGGCGGACGATTTGAGCACGCGCGGTCACGCGCTCGAATTCCTGAAGGATCAGTACCGTCATTGCAAACCGATTCTGCTCATCGGTGCAGCCAAGGTGCTGCTGGATGCAGCCGGCATTCCCGCCAAGCTGCTCTCGGGCGAAGCGGATGTCGGACTCCTGCACTTCGACGAAGCAAAGACAGACGCGGCAGTACAGGCGTTCATCGCCGCTCTGACCCACCATCGAAACTTCGCGCGCGAGACCGACCCGCCGCGCGTTTGAACAGCGCCTTGAGGAGAATTTCATGATCGCATCGCAATTGAAGGAGCTGCTGCTCCAATCCCTCGTTCACGAGCGCGGCGGCGTTCTCGTTTATCAGGCTGCGCTCGAGTGCGCCGTGAACGATGACCTGCAGGAGGAATGGACGGAATACCTCGAACAAACCAAGAACCACATTGCCGTGCTCACCCGCACGTGCCAGGCCCTCGGCCTGGATCCCGGCGAGATGACGCCCGGCTGCCAGGTCGTACAGCACACTGGCAAGTCACTGGTGGTTGCGATGAAGATGGCGCTGGCCGCAGGCGACCCCGCAGCCGCGGAGCTCGTTGCCTGCGAATGCGTGGTGTTGGCCGAAACCAAAGATCACGCAGACTGGGAGCTCATCGGTGAGTGCGCCAAGGCCGCGGAGGGAGACGCCGCGATCGCACTTCAGGCTGCTTACGATGAAGTGGAAGACCAGGAAGACGAGCACCTGTACCACACCAAGGGTTGGTGCCGGGAGCTTTGGCTGCAGTCGTTGGGCTTGCCCGCGGTATTGCCGCCCCCGGAAGAGAAGCAGCACGTGACGAACGCCGTCGAAGCCGCAGCCGCGAAGGAGAACCGTCGCAGCTGAAGCGATCAGCTTGCGCCAGTCATGGATTTCTCGGCACGTTGATCGGCGATGTGCTGTCGCTCGCTTCAGTGATCAGCTCGATCGTGTGGCAGCTCGCGAGTGAAGCACGATCAGGTTGTCGTCCGCTTGAATTCTCGCGGCTGGCTCCCAGCAGTTGTAGGTCTGGGCGCCGCGTATCACGCGAACGACGAGCGAATGGCCGATATCGAGAGGCCTGCGGCCGATCTCTTCGGGGTGCGGCGCGCGTTCTGCGAGCATCACCTCGCCGCCTGCGCTGATCAGATCCATTACGTATGTAGTCAGGTGCGGGGATTCGACTGAATCAGCCATCAGGATGCCGCCCACTCTCAACGGCAACACTGTCGCGTTCGCCCCGCTTTGGCGCAAGAGCTTGCCGCGAGCGGATCCGAGGATGGGTACGAGTTCACAAGCGAGGCCTGCTGCAAGAGCAGCAGGCGTCCGGTCGGAAGAGCTGTGGTCGCTTCGCTAGTGTGTGGGTTCGCGGGTGCGATCGGCCTCAGCTTTAGCGAGGTGCTCCTTGAAGCCAGGGACAACCTCGCCAAGAATCCCTTTGAACTTCGTGGCGGCTGCGCCCACCAGCGCACTCTTGATGGAGTCCACGTTTTCCAGCACCTCGTGTTTGGTTCCTGCTCTCCACGGGCGTTCGGGTTCCGAGGCGCCGGCCTGACTCAGCGACGCACGGGTGCCGCGCCCGCTTACCATCGCTGCCAGGAGAACACCGCCGCCGAAGGCGGCTGCGATCATCGTCCCCGTATGCTCTGCGAAATAGTGCCGCCAGTCCGTCGCAGTCTTCACGCGGGTCTCCAATTCCTGAAGATTCGACTTCAGGTCCTCGCGCTTGTTTTCAATCTGAGTCTCTATTTGGTCAGTTCTTTCGCCCATCGCACATTCTCCTGCAAACTGGCCGCCGTCTTAGGCGTCGCCTGGATGGTTTTGAAACGTTTCAAGCCGAGGCCCAGCGTCACCGCAGCCGCGACTCCTACTACCGCCGCGACTATGAGCGCCGCAGCCCAATTCGGCATGACGCGACTGAGCGCATACACGCAGGCCAGCAGTAGAAACAGCGCGCTGAAAATCGCAGCGACAGCGCCGACTCCAATCAACAGGCCCCCGCTGCGCGCCCTGCTGAGCTCGTCGCCGAGTTCTGCTTTGGCCAGGCGCACCTCGGCGCGGACGATATCCTGGATATTGGCGAGGACGTCGTGAAGGATTTCCGGGATCGAACGAATGCTGGCGGCCATGATCCTCATCCTGTGCGATCAATCTCGGGAGAACGTTCGTGCTATCAAGAATCCCAACGCCGCGGCAGTGAGCAATGCCACACCGGGATTGTTCTTCACGAGTTTCTGCACGTCTGCCACCATGGCTTTTACGTCGTTATCTCGCACGTAATCGGCTGCGACACCTACCGCGTTCGCTGTCGCGTGCGCGGCGTTAGCGACTCTCTCGCCGCCGGGGAGGGTGTCGGCCTTTTCGCGAATTGCGCTGGCCGCTGATTCAAGTCCGCTGGCAGCCGCGCCACGGTTCTCGTCGATCTTGTCCGCAGCTTTCTGACCCATCTCCACAGCCTTCCCCTTGGTCACGCCGAGTGAGTCTGCATTGGGTGTTGGCATTTTCATCTCCTAATTGTTGAACCGATGATCGTGAATAGTCGGCTTCGCCGCCGTTCCTCTCGCCCGCCAGCCACAGACTCGCGACGAAGTTCATGACACGAGCGCGCCTTCGAATGCGCTGCCGGCGATGCAGTGCGCGTCGCTGGTTGACGACTGTAAACACAACGAGCATGTGAACGTTCGGTTCCGCACACTGCGACTAAGACGCGACGTGCAAAGCGCGGTCGAGCCCTCAGAGCACGCGCACGCGTGGGAGCGCGGCGGCGAGTCATCGTGCGATAGATGAACCGTCAGTCACTCGCCGTAGCTTCGCCATTGCCAGTTCAACAGCGAGCCAAGGTAGTCCTGTAGCTACAGGGCACATGGCAAATCCCGCACGCAGAGCGATGTAATCGATCGACATCGATCATCCAGGAGGGAATTCGGCGAGCATAACTGCGCGTCAGGGCTTGATCATCACCTTGATCGACTTGCGCTCGTTCATCGCGCGATAACCGTCGGGAACGCCGTCGAGATTCACGACGCTGTCGAAGACGCGACCGGGCTGAATCCTGCCCTCCATCACATCGGGCAGCAGCTCTTCTATATATGCCCGCACCGGCGCGGGGCCGCCGGCGATCGTGATGTTGCGGTAGAAACTTGGTTGGGCTGCCGGGATCTGGCTGTGCTGAGGTACACCTACGCGTCCGACGGCACCGCCCGCCCGCACGATGCTGAGTGCGGTGAGCATTGCTTCATCATGCCCCACGCACTCGAGCACGGAGTGTGCACCGAGTCCCTTCGTGAGCTCTTTCACACGGTTGATTGCGTCCTCGCCGCGTTCGCTCACAACATCCGTGGCGCCGAACTCGCGTGCCAGTGAAATGCGAGCGGGATGTCGACCGAGGATGATGACTCGCTCCGCGCCGAGTCGGCGCGCTGCGATCACTCCACATAGGCCGACTGCACCATCACCCACGACAGCCGCGATCTTCCCCGGAGCCACTTGCGCGGCCCGGGCTGCGTGATGGCCGGTGCCCATCACATCGGTGAGAGTGAGGAGCGACGGCATGAGCTCGTGATCAGGTCCCACCGGAAGCCTGACGAGCGTGCCGTCCGCCAGCGGCACGCGAACAGCTTCTCCCTGGCCGCCGTCCAACTTCTTGCCGCCCCAGAATCCGCCATGCAAGCAGGACGTCTGCAGACCTTGCCGACAAAACTCGCAGGTGCCGTCGGACCACGCGAACGGCGCGACCACGAGGTCTCCCTTCTTTACTGTGCGCACGTCAGCGCCGATGTCCTCGACTCTGCCGATGAACTCATGGCCCATGCGATTGCCGTCCGCACTCGGCGCCATCGAGTTGTACGGCCACAGATCGCTGCCGCAGATACAGGCCCGCGTGACTGTGACCAATGCATCGGTGGACTCGACCAAGCAAGCATCTGGCACTCGTTCGACTCTGACATCGTGAGCCGCGTACATCACGGTTGCGCGCATGGAAACTCCTAGTTCGTTCCGAGTTGTCGATACTGCTCATCGCTCAGTGGTTCCAGCCAGGTGACTTCCGCACCGGGCTGCGTCTCCACAACCGCCACGTGGGTCATCGCGCTGGCTGCAGTGGCGCCATGCCAGTGCTTGACCCCAGGTGCGGTCCATACGACATCACCGGCCTTTACCGAGCGTGCCGCTTCGCCTTCCATTTGCACCCAACCTTTTCCCTCCGTCACGACGAGCACTTGGCCGAGGGGATGAATGTGCCAACGCGTGCGCGCGCCCGGCTGAAAAATGACGGTAGCGCCACCGAGACGTGAGCCACCAGTGCCAGTGAACCTGGAGGCGACAGTGGCAGAACCCGTGAAGTTGCCGGTTGGTGCCGGCGCTACCGAAGTCTTTTGCTCCACAACTTGCTTACTGACGGCTTCGTTCAGCCACTGAATTATCAGATCAGCGATCTGAAAACTGTTTCGGTCTTGCATCATCATGTGACTGTTGCCGCGGATGCCGCGCTCAGTCGGGTCCATCATGTAAGCCTTGCCGCCGGCTGCCGTGAGGCGACCGATGAGTTTTCGACATTCTTCGAAGCGCGCTTGCCAGGTAGGCAGTGTCGGCAGACCGGTGGGATTGTCGCGGTGATCGCCGAACACGACGAGAACGGGCACCGTCGTCAGCGTCTTGATCTGCTCGTCGGTATAGGTCGCCGGACACGTGCCGGGTTCGACGAGCACGAGGGCTTTCGTCACCTTCGGATCGAGAAGAGCCGCGGCGAGCGGAAAATATCCGGACTGCGAGTGTCCCATCAAGACTGCGCCGTTCAGCTGACCAGCCAGTTCGGATAACGCTTTGATCGTCGGCGTAGGCGTTGGTAGCCCACGATTCGTGTCGGGCACCGCCTGCTTCGCCAGCTCATCGACAGCAGCTATCGGAAACTGACTGTCCTCGAACGCAAGGCCGGCCTTGGGCCCGAAACGAAAATTCGGCCACACCCCTTCGTCGCTGAAGCGCAGCAGCTCAGGTTGATTGGCAGGCGGCGCCGCGCCCGCACGCACATTGTTATAGATGGCCTGATTGAAACCGGATCGCCCGCGCCCCACCTGGTCCGGCACGTACACCGGATGGCCTTTGCGCACGAAGTATTCGTCCCAGCCCATGCGACCATCCGGCGTCGTTTCCCAGGTTTTTCCGGTCAGCGTCGCGCCGTGCACCATCACGACAGGAATGCCGTCGCCGGCTTGCGGCACCATGTAGTGCACATACATCTGGTCGACCACGATGTGGCCACCCGGGCCTAGATTGCCGAGCTCACCTTGGCTCTGCTCGACCTTGCGGCCGCCAACGAAGAAGCTGCCTTGCGCCTTCAAAATGAGTGGCGCACTCGAGGGCTGCACATCCTTGAAGGCTTGTGCGCACACGTTGCCGGTCACTCCGAGTAAGAGTGCAACGCTCAAGGTCGAGAGGGGAAAGAAAATACCCATGTCGTCACCTCACTGAGGACGACGCTAAAGTACTGCTTGAAGCCCGCGCTGATTAGACAGCACAATGCGCTAGATCTTATGAGTGAGATTCATCAATGCCTCGCGAGAATCTCAACGACGTCCTGGCCTTCCTGGCGGTCGCGCAGGCGAAGAGCTTCACGAAAGCGGCCGCCCAGTTGGGCGTATCGCAGTCTGCGTTGAGTCATACGATCCGCAGTCTCGAGTCGCGCATCGGCGTTCGGCTGCTGACCCGCACCACACGAAGTGTTGCGCCTACCCAAGCCGGAGAACGACTGCTCACGGCTGTAGGTCCGCGCTTCGAGGAGATCCGCGCAGAGTTGGTCGCACTCAGTGAGTTGCGCGACAGACCCACCGGCACGGTACGCATCACCGCAGGATTGCATGCAACGCAGACAATTCTTTGGCCGAAGCTGCAGCCGATACTGAAGAAGCATCCCGACATCCACGTCGAGATCACCGTCGATTACGGGCTCACCAACATCGTGGCTGATCGCTACGATGCAGGTGTGCGTCTGGGTGAGCAGGTCGCCAAAGACATGATTGCCGTGCGGATCGGTCCGGATTTTCGGATGGCAGTGGTCGCCGCGCCGTCGTATTTCTCGAATCGCGCGGAACCTCGCACTCCGCAGGAGCTAACCGGTCACAACTGCATCAACCTGCGGCTGCCGACGTATGGTGGGCTATACGCGTGGGAGTTCGAGAGAGGCGAGCGGGAGATCAAGGTGCGCGTGGAGGGGCAGCTCGTGTTCAATTCGAGCCGACAGATTCTCGACGCAGCACTGGCTGGATTCGGCATCGCCTACTTACCCGAAGACACCGTGGCTCCGCACGTGGAACGGGGACGACTGCAGTCCGTACTTGAACGGTGGTGCGCGCCGTTTCCTGGATATCACGTGTACTATCCAAACCGGCGCCAGTCCTCGCCGGCCTTGGCGCTGATCGTCGATGCGTTGCGCTACCGACGTTGAAGCCAGTACGCGTACTGACTGACGCAGACACCCAGCAGAATC